>CALGEU010000215.1 GCA_937881285.1 uncultured Clostridia bacterium
GGTTTTATCGGTTGCTTCAATCACCAGATGAAATTTGATTTTGCCATTTCACCGTTGTCGATGAGAATGTCTTGTGCGGTCATAGACTTGTTAACCACTGTGACGAAATACGCCCAGTCAGCGATTTCTTCGACGGTTGCCCATTTGGGTATAAGCGTTTCGTTCATAACGGCGTTCCAAAGCGTCGGGTTGTCGATGATGTGCGCATTGAGCGGCGTGAGAACTCCGCCCGGCGACAGACTGTTGCTCGTTGCACCGTATTTTGCTATGCGAAGCGCGACGTTTTTCATATACGAAATCATACCGCCCTTGGAAGCGGAATATTCGGGAAACTCCGCTCCGGAATGTGCGGACGCCGACGCAATGAACAACACGCTTTTTATTCCGTCGTGAAACGCATACCTTTCGGTGACCTTTATCGTGCCTTTGAGATTAACGTCGATGTCGTTTGCGTTCTGCACCCCGGCATTGTTGACGAGAATATCGCAATCTGCAATTTCGGGCAACTCGCCGCTGAATATATCTACGACAAAATGCGTGTAGTTTTCGTCTTCTATGCTTTGTGGCAAAACGTCTATGCCGACGACCTGATGTCCTTGCTGCAAAAACTTTTGCGCAATGCCTTTTCCGATGCCACTCGAAGAGCCTGTGGCTATAACTTTCATACCGTTTGCTCCTTTTGCGCGAGAAGTGCGAAATACGCTTCTCCGACGTTGTCTTTCTTCCACTTTTTGCAAATGAGATATCCAAGATGCGAGAACACGACTTCAAAAAGCAGTTCCGCAACCATACCCGTAAGCGCACAAGTCACGCATTGAAGGGGTGACCAACCGAAGAAGTTGAGCGAGACTATGAACGCAAAAATGAGATTGTCCACAAATTGTCCAACCGCAGTAGAAACGTAAGTGCGCAACGCAAAAGCGAAGAAATTGTCTTTTTTGTTTTTGAGTGCCTTGCCAACGCTCCAATTTATGAGATTATTGACGAAAGCCGACGCTATAAACGCAACCGTGCTCCCGAGAAGAACGTACCACGTTCCGCCGACGGTGTTGTCAAGTGCGGCGTTGATTACGCTTTCGCTTCCTTCGACGTACGATTCGCCCCAAGTGCCGGGAATTACGGACACTATGAACAAAATGAGCGCGACGACAAGATTGATAAGCACCGCAAACACGGAAATCTGATTTGCCGCTTTCGGGCCGAAATGTTTTGCCACCACGTCCATGGTGAGAAACGTAGCCCACGAAACGAGAATCCCTGCGTCAAGCGCAAGCCAGTCTACGTTCAGGTCTATGCTTTTGTTGGCAAGCAGGTTCATCACCACGACAGCCACGACGAATATTGCCACGACGGGCGACGGCACACTGCGCAAAAGCGTTTTGAACTCAAAAAGTTCGTTTTTGATTTTGTCTTTCATCTGGTCTCCTTTGCAAAAAAAATCGGACGCCTTTGAGAACAAAAGACGTCCGTTTGAAGACCGAGTGTTTGTTCCTAGTTTTGTTTATAGACAGGATGGTAACGGCGAACTGTCTTTTCGCATTCGATTTTTGCAAGCGTATTGTAGCACTTAAAAATGCAAGTGTCAACGCTTTGCTCGCACGTGCGCGTACAATATAAAAATACCGCTGCAAGCACATCGGTTTATCAATATAATTATCCGTTTTCCCCGAACGCAAAACGTATTGTGTCAAAACTCTGCCTATGGCATTTCGTTTCGAGATTTTTCGTTTCGCTATTTTTGCTTGTATGGATTGATAGTTTTCAAAGACGGTGCTATAATTTGCTTAATAAACTAAAAGGAGTATTCTTATGGATATTCAAAAATACTTGCCGCAAATCGTGGAAACGATTCAGAATGCGGTCAGAATAAAAACGGTTCTCGACACGCCCGTTGAAGGCGGTCCTTTCGGAAAAGGCAACAAAGAATGCCTTGAATACGTGCTTTCGGTTGCCGACAAACTCGGTTTCAAAACGAAAAATCTCGACGGGTATTGCGGATATGCCGAAGTCGGCGAAGGCGACGAACTCGTGGGCATAATCGGACATCTCGACGTAGTGCCCGAAGGCGACGGCTGGATTCACCCTGCATATTCGGGCGAACTCGTCGACGGCGAAATCTGGGGACGCGGCACGATTGACGACAAAGGCCCTGCTATAATCTCGCTTTTTGCAGTGAAAGCACTCATGGACGACGGTATGAAATTTTCAAAGCGCGTGCGTGTGATTTTCGGTTGCAACGAAGAAACCGGCTCAAAGTGTGTGGAACACTATCTCGAAGTGGACGACCCTATCTCGTACGGCGTATCTCCCGACTCCGAATTCCCCGTGATTTTTGCCGAGAAAACAATCAACAACATTGAACTGAAAGGCAAATCGTCTCTCGGAAAAGACGTGAAACTCGTACGTCTTGACGGTGGCATCGTGATAAACGCAGTGCCCGACATCTGCAAGTTCACTATCGACGCAAACGGCAAAAACGCAGAAGAAATCGCGGCGAAAATCGAAAGCAATCTCAAAGCAAACGATATTAAAAGCGAACACAAAATCGACGGCGAAAGAATCGATTTCAGCGTGTTCGGCAAGGCGGCGCACGGCTCGATTCCGCAATGCGGCGTGAATGCGATTTCATACTCTCTCGACGCACTCAAAGACGTCGTAAATTGCGATTTCGTCAGAATTTACAACACCTACATCTCAACTTGCGTACACGGAGAAAAACTCGGTTGCTATGCAAGCGACGAATACGGAGACATTGCCGTCAACGTGGGACTTTGCAAGTTTGAAAACGGCGAATATTCTATCAAGATAAATTCTCGTCTTCCATTCTCGACCGACACAAACACTATGTTTAACAGCATAAAAAAGACGTTAAAGTGTGAAAACGGTGTTGAAATCGTGCTTATGTCAGATTCCGAAGGCTTCAAAATCGACCCGAATTCCAAGATGATTCAAGTGCTTACCAGCGCATATCGCAAAGTCACGGGAGACGTGAAGATCGAGCCTATTTGCACCC
Source organism: uncultured Clostridia bacterium (assembly GCA_937881285.1). GTDB lineage: Bacteria > Bacillota > Clostridia > Christensenellales > CAG-917 > CAG-475. The sequence goes on from CALGEU010000215.1 coordinate 3,014, forward strand.
CCGGCGGCACGTATGCGAGAGAATTTTCAAACTGCGTCGCATTCGGGCCTGAGATGAGCGGCTACGGCGAAATGATAATTCACCAACCCAACGAGCGCATTTCTCTTGAAGCGATAAAAGCAATATTCGAAATATATCACACCGCGTACGGAGACCTTATAAACGAAGTATCTTTCAAAAAATAATCATTGCCGTTTAATGCGACTTTTCCGACATTAAAACAAAAGGCATACAAAACAAAACGACAAAAAGTCCGCTGAACTTGCGGACTTTTTTCTTTTGTTTTTTAGGCAATATGCGTCGTCATTTCATAAAAGACAACGTTGCCTTGACAGATATTTTTGAAACTTATTGAATTTTCTCTTTGTGCGGTGAAAATCTTCTTCTTGCGAAAAGTCTTTTCGCCGCTTTCAGAAATAGCGTTTGCTTGTGCTTTCCTTGCTCTTGAGAGACGAAAGAAGTTTGTCGTAGTAAATGCCGAGATAATACTTCATATTCGGAGACGCTTTGAGCGCATCGACGGCAACGTCGGGAGAAAGCGCGCTGTAAAAGTCGTATGCGATTTGGTATCGTTTGGAATAGTTGTCGAGTTTATCGCCCGAGTAGCCGTTTTCCTTTTCGTATGCTTGTTGTGCCTTTTCTTTTTCGACTTTTTCTTTCTCCTTTTGAGCAAGATAGTCTGCGATTTTATCTTCTCTTTCAAGTGCGTACTTGTCGTTTTTCTCTCTCACGTCGTTGTTGTATTTCTCGTATTCTTTGACCGTCTTGTCTCTCTCGTCTTTAAGTTTTTGAATTCGTTCATGAAGGTCGCTCGCACTCTTTATATCGAGTTCGGAAAGCGCAGTGTCCATTTCCTTTTCAAGTGCGGATATATCCGATTCGATTTTCGCAACCGTTTCGCCGTAGCCCCTTTCGATTTCGCCTGCCGCACCGACGTGCGCCGTGTCAAGCGCGGATATTTTATCGCTTGCGACGCTTGAGCGAGCCATACCGCGTTTTATCGAATCGTTGAGCGAATTTTCACGGAGTTGAGCATAGAGTTTTTCAAGATTTGCATAACTTTCGGCAAGATTTTCTTTTGCGGATTTTTTGTCACCTTCGAGCGCACTCACCGCTTTTGCATACTTGTCGTCGATTTGGTTTTTCTTGACGCTCGTCTCGTATGCGTTTTCTTTCTTTGCCGCCGCAATTATATCGTCGTCGCTTCTCTGGGTATACTCGATTTCTTTAAGTCCCGAATCCTTAGGAAAAAGCGAATCGAGATCGGGTTCTTCGTCCTTGGGCAAAGAGTCGTTGTATTGCTTTTCGAGTTCTTTGAGTTTGTCGACGACGGAATTTTCCGCATCGAGCGCGTCGTTAATTTTGCGTTGTCTCTCTTCTTCAAGTTGCTTGTCCGTCTTGAACAAGTCCTTGATTTCGTCCCATATAGATGTTGTCATACACTCTCCTTTTTCGTTTCTGCGGTCTGCTCGCCTGCGCCGCCGTTTTGCGATTGCGTTTTGAGATTTTCAACTTCCGCGCTCAGGTTTTTCGTTTTCTTTTCAAGAACGGACACCCTGATTGAAATCCCTTCGACGTCTGCCAGTATTTCGTTTATATTCATTCCTGCTCCCTTATCACGTCAAGCGAAACGAACAAAGGAGAAACGTATGCGTTCTGCTCTTCCGTTTCCAGTTCGAATCCGATGACGCTTCCGCTTTTTTCTATGGCGACAGTCTGCATTTCATCGCTGCCCTTCACCTTGAATTCGTATTTTTTGCCGTCCGCAACAAGCCTTAAAGTCAACGGATATTTGCTCACGAACGACACGCATCTCACCGTTTTGACGTACGGAGTAGCAACGATGTTTTCAGGGCTTTCGTACGACTTCTTCGTTGCTTGCGAAAACACTTTCCCGTTCGTTGCGGCTTGCCCGAGTCTGTTTGCATAGTCTCCGTCGAACGAGAAAACGACGCACGAGCCGTTGTGAACTTTGACGGGACAAACGCAATTTATTTTGACGTTTGAAAGCAGCGAAATCGACTTCTTTTGCACGTCGTATCTGACAAGAGAATCAACGGCGTTTCCGTTGTCGCCTTTAATCGCACAAGCAAGAAAATACTCTCCGTCAAGGTATCCTGCACACGCTCCGTTCTTGTTGAAAAGTTGCGGAAGTTCTTTTCCTATTTGCACCGCGTCGTAGCCGTTGAAAGCGTAAAGTCCGTCTTCGGCAAGAAAGATTATCGAGTCTCCACACAACACAATCGTATCTTTATATATACGTCCAGTATCGGTAAACATCTTTTTCAGCACAAAATCGCTTTGATCTCCGTATGCGGTGAGTCGCATGATTCCATACTCTCTGAACACGAAAAGATACCCGGCAAACGACACGACTTTGAGTGCCTGTCCCAAATCGTCGCAGAAGTTTATATAGCCTGCTTCCGTCAGTGACACGTTCCAGTTGGAAGGGTCGAAATCGTCTGAAAACCACACCTGATTGTTGACTCCGTTCACGGTGCCGAACACTCTCTCGTTGTGCACCGCAATCGACGTAAATTTCGGAGCGTTGCCACACACGAGCGCGGTGTCGTCCTTTATAAGATACAGTCCGTCGAAAGAAGACGACATCAGCAAAACGTCGTTGCCTTTGTAGTTGTAATTTACCGCGTCGACGTCGCCTGCCATGACGAGAGACGGCACCTGATGCCACGAGTCTTCTCCGTACACGTTCGTGTAAAAAAACGTGCCGTCTGACAATCTTGCGACGATTCTGTCTCCGTTGTCGCCGTTTGAAGTTATGCGGCGGTACAAAAATACTTTTTTCACTTTCTTCCCTGTCGCAAACGGCGGATAGTCGTGCCTGTCCACGCTCGGGAAAGCGTAAAAACCGCTTGCGTTTTCAATGCCGATGCCGCTTGTGAGCGCGCCTTTTTCGAAAGCAAAATTCACGCAACTTTTTGCATAGGCAGGGTCAAGCACGCTCTCGTCGAGAGAATTTGCCATTCCCTTGAACCCTACCTGCACTTTCATTTTTCTCACGGGAACGTTTTTCAAGCGTGCCACCCCCTTCTTTTTATAATCACGCTTCTGCCCTTGTATCGGATAATTCCCGTTTCCGCTCTGAAATCCGAATCGAAACTCTTTGCAAGGTCGAAAACTTTGTTTTGAAAATAGTATTCGGCGAGCGTTCCGTTCACAAGCATAGAACGCGTGACTCTCACGTCGTCTATATCGTCGGTGATTGCAAAATCGTTTTCGGGCACATACGCGTACGTCAACGCTGCTTCGCCCGAATAAGAGCAAATCACCGAATCCGCACTCGTTCGGAACGCTTTTATCTCGTCGCCTACCTGCACACGAACGGGATAAACAATCTTTTTCGACAGTGATTTTGCCGAACATTTGCCGCCTTGAAAAACCACGTTTTCGGTATAGATAAGCGGAAGATATTTCGAGACGATTTCTCTGTATACGATGTTGAGACACGCAAGAAGCCTGTTTTGCGTTTCCTGCTGTTCTTCAGTAAGCGTCGCGTTTTGCGTAAAATCGTCCTTGCCCGCTCTTATCAGGCACTCTCCTATCACCTTTTTCACTTTCATAAATTTATACCCCCTGCAACTTGCTCTATCAACTCGTCCTGTTTTTGCTTCTCCGATCTCGCATTGTCGACTTCTATCTCGCGCATGAGTTTTTCAAGATTTTCAACTCTCGTTTTTCTCACGTACTCTACGCTTCTCTCGTCAAGGCGGTCAAAGGGCAACGCAATTTGCATTGCCCCTTG
>CALGEU010000216.1 GCA_937881285.1 uncultured Clostridia bacterium
TGCTCTCGGTGGTGACAAACACGAACATTGACATCGTAAGAAGTGCAATCAAAATGCTGACAGAACTCGGAATGATAGAAGTTTTGGATGACGAAACGCTCTATCTAAAGGAAGTCAAAGCATTGATAGGAAGTCAAACCGCAGGAGCGGAAAGACGGCAAATACAGCGTCAAAACCAAGCCGAAAAATTGATAGAACGACAAAACGGCGACATTTGTCACCCAGAGATAGAGAAAGAGTTAGATATAGAAACAAAAAAAGAAATGTATAAAGAAAAAAAGTTGCTTGAACAGGCGGATAAACCGCCTTCGGTGGCTCGAAAACATAAGTACGGGAAATTCAATAACGTGCTTTTGACAGAAGATGAGTATAACAAATTGCTTGCCGAGCCAAAGGGAAAGGAAGCAATCGAGTTTTTCTCGGACTACAGGGAACGGAAAGGCTATAAAGCGAAGAGCGATTATCTCTCAATCAAGAAGTGGGTGTTCACGGCACTTGACGAAGAAAGAGTTCGAGAAAAGAAACTTCGAGAAGCGCAACCGTTCAAAGAGCGAGCGTATAGCGCAGAAGAAACGCAAAGCGTCGTGACCGACATTGCGGACTTGAAAGACATGGAGTGGTGATATGAAGAGAATGGATAACGATACGAAAGCAACAATCGCATTTGTGTTTTCGATGATATTGCTTGTGGCTGTTATAACGTGCGGCGTGCTTGCGATTATCGGAGTAATACCGGGAATGTGGCAGGGCATAACGTTCACGCTGACGGTCGCGGTAAGCGTTCTGACGATAATATATCTTCTTTATCTGCTCGACAAACTGGACGATTGAATAGGAGAACGAAATGCAAAGAATCAGACGAAGCACAAACATGCAGGTACAACTCGCCATAGACGAACTCGACCGATACCGAGCGCGTGTGGCACGGATAATGCGGCTCAAAGAGCGCAAGACCGAACTCGAGATAAACTACACGGCGGTTCGCGGCATCGATTACTCGAAAGTATGCGTGCAGGGCGGTATGCCGAAAGACTATCTCGTTGAGACGGCAATCAAGTGGGCGGACATCGACAAAGAATTGGACGAACTCATCTTGCAGAATCAGAGAGAACTCAATTTAATCGAGTACAAACTGTCGCTTTTGAAGACGATTGAGCAAACGGTGTTGTTCAAGTACTTCATCGAAGGTCGCTCGGTTATGGAAATCGCAACGCTTTTGCAGTACAGCGAGCAGGGCGTTCGCAAAATCAAAACAAACGCGTTGAAAAAGTACGCTGAATTATTTATCGAACACAAGGAGAACTAAAAATGTACAAACTCACAATCACGAATCTCGAAACAAACAAAGTGGAAGTCGAAGAGACGACGGACGCAATTATCGGCGCAATTCACATGAACGAACTCGACGATATGGAAAAAGGTGCGGCGGTTCGACAACTTGCAATCTTCGACAAAGTTGACTGCGGTCTCGTGGCGAACATTCTACATACGG
>CALGEU010000217.1 GCA_937881285.1 uncultured Clostridia bacterium
GCGAAATCGGTGTTGTATCCGCAAAGTTTTCCGCCGTCGTTGACAATCGTGTTCACCGCTCCGATGTTTTTTGCGTCGTCGGAGATAAAATCGAGATATGGCATCACGGTTTGTTTGTACGGTATAGTGACGTTGATTGCGTTGAATTCGCGTTTTTGCAAAAACTGTGCGACTTCGCTCTCATCGAGTTCTTTGAGTTCGTAATCGTAGTCCGCAATCAAGCCGTGTATCTCGCACGAATAACTGTGTCCGAGCGGTTTTCCGATAAGCCCGTATTTCATCTTTCGACACCCCTTTTAAGAACGTCCGTTCCGTATCTTTGCGCAAGCATATCGCACACGCAAAGCGCGCTCACCGCGTCGATAATGGGACAAATTCTTCTGACGATTGCAGGGTCGTGTCTGCCTTTTATTTCAAGAGTCGCGTTTTCGCCTTTGACGAAATTCACCGTGTTTTGTGTTTTGGAAATTGACGGAGTGGGTTTCACCGCACATCTGAAAATCACGTCCGCTCCGTTGGTGATTCCGCCGTTCACGCCGCCGTTTGAATTTCTTGAAACGACCACTTTGCCGTCTTCGTATTCAAGGACGTCGTTCGCTTCGCTTCCGCGTTTTTTCGCAATGGCAAATCCGTCTCCGAACTCCACTCCTTTCACTCCGCCGATTGAAAACAGCGCGTGAGAAAGCACGCTTTCAACGCTGTCAAACCACGGTTCGCCGACCCCCGACGGAATACCCGAGATTGCCGTCTCAACGATTCCGCCGACGCTGTCTCCGTCTGCTTTTGCTTGCTCGATTGCCTTTATCATGCCGTTTGCGACTTCTTCGTCAAGAATGGGAAACTTTGCGCAATCGAGAGTTAATCTATCTCTTTTTATATCGTAAAATGCCTTATCGCGCAATTCGGCGCATTCGGATATATGCGTCGCAACGGTCACTCCTATATCTTGAAGTGCCTTTTGCAATATCGCTCCGCCTGCCACGATACCTGCCGTGACTCTGCCTGAAAAATGTCCGCCGCCGCGATAGTCTTCAAATCCGTGATATTTTTGATTTGCCGAAAAATCGGCGTGCGCAGGGCGTGCGATTCCGTATTCGTAATCCTTGCTTCTTTGGTTTTCGTTGGGCACTATTATACAAATCGGAGTGCCCGTAGTCTTGCCCGAAAACACGCCGCTCAATATTCTGAACTCGTCGTTTTCTCTTCTTGCAGTGTCCGTCGTCATAGACGGCGCTCTTCTTGCAAGACACGCTTTTATATAGTTTTCGTCAACGTCGATTCCCGGAGCGACGCCGTCAAGCACAACGCCCACCGCTTCTCCGTGGCTTTCGCCGAAAACCGTCATAGTTACGCTCGTTCCGAATGTGTTTTTCATCTTACGCTCTCCACGCTTTTCAATATCTCGTCCGCAGTCTCTTTTGAAAACTCGAACGAGCCGATATTTTTAACTCTCACGACGTTCACAAATTCGCCCGCCGCTTTTTTGTCATGTTTTATATACGGTTTCAACTCTTCTTCGCTCCAAACGATTTTCGTCGGCAATCCGTATTTTTCAAGCACCCTTTCAAGTCTTACTCGCACGCTTTCGTCGCACATAGGCAACATGCCGAGCGCAACGCACTCTCCGTGCAAAAGTCGTCCGTTTTCAACGCCTTCAATCGCATGCCCCACCGTATGTCCGAAATTGAGCACTTTTCGCAATCCTTTTTCGGTCGGGTCTTGCTCGACGACGTCGCGTTTTATCTCAATCGCCCGTCTGACGATTTCGTCAATATCCGCTTTTATATCGTCGCTGTTTTCCAAAAGTTCAAAAAGTCGAGCGTCGCTCGTTGCCGCCATTTTGATTATCTCTGCAAGTCCTGCGGCAAACTGTCTGCCGTCAAGCGTGCAAAGCACGTCCGAATCGACGATAACGCCTTTTGGTTGATAGAACGCCCCCACGACGTTTTTCACGCCGCAAAAATCGATTGCCGTCTTTCCGCCTATCGAAGAATCGACCTGCGACAACAGCGTTGTCGGCACGTTGTAGAAATCTATTCCGCGCATATAACACGCCGCGGCAAACCCTGCAAGGTCTCCGACCACTCCGCCGCCAACCGCAACGACGCAATCCTTTCTTGAAAAACCGTTTTCAAGCATAAGCGTCAGCAGTTTTTGGAAATTTTCGATATTCTTGCTTTTCTCGCCCTGCTCCAACACCGCAACGACGGGCGTTTTTGACTGCGAGCAAATCTCGTAGGCGTATTCGCTCGGCACTCCGTCGTCGCTCACGACGAGCACTTTGCGGTTCAAATCGAATATCTCGCCCGCATTCTTCAGTGCTCCGCGCTCAACCGTGACGATATAACTTTTATCTTTCAAATCGACTTTTATATCCATATCCGCTCCGTCAGGCGTTGTCTGCAAAATAACTGCCCACGAGTTTGAGTTTCGCGCAAAGTGCGGACAATTCCTGCATCATTTCTCTGCCGTTTTCAGTGTTGACGTTGCCTTCCGCTTCGATGTAGAAGTAGTAATTCCATTGCAGATTTTTCATCGGACGCGAACGAAGAGAACGCATATTGAAGTTGTGTGCGCCGATGATGTTGAGCGCGCTTGCAAGCGCACCCGATTCATTCTGCACCGTGAAAACAAGTATGAAATTTTCGTTTTCTCTTTTCGCGACTGATTCGGGCTTGTTTTTCACTCTGGAGAAAGACGCGAATCTCGTCGTGTTGTTGCGATTGTCGTTGACCGCCTTTTCAAGCACGTTGAGCCCGAATATTTCCGCCGTATCCGCCGACGCAAGCGCGGCAATTGAAGCGTCTTTTTGATTTTTGACGTATTCTGCCGCAAGCGCGGTGTTTGAATATGCCTTTGTCTCGAAACCGTGCGAGCGGATATACTCGTCGCATTGCGCAAGAGCTTGCGGGTGGCTTACGACGATCTTGATGTCTTCCGCTTTTGCGCCTGCAATCGCAAGCAAATCGTGCTCGATAGGCACGTCAAGCACCTGATTTATGCAAAGGTCGCCCGAGAAAATCAAATCCATCACTTCGCCGACTTCGCCCGCATAACTGTTCTCGATGGGAAGCACCGCGCAATCGAAATCGCCTTTTTCAACCGCTTCGTACGCTTCACGGAAGTTCGGAAACGCAAAATATTCGGCTTCGGGAAACATTCTTCTTGCCGCGATATACGCAAACGCGCCTGCCGTGCCGCTGTATGCGACTTTCATCTTGCGCATGAGTGCAGATTGATATTTGCACGACACGTCCATAACGCCCTTGATGAAATCGGCGTAATAAGGTTGCAATTCGACGTTTTCGATTTTCTCGACGTTGCGCTTGACGACTTCTGCTTCTCTGACTTCGTCGCGCACGGAAAGTCCGTTCTCTTTCTTGTAGAGCGCAATGTCTTTGCACACCGCCATGCGCTTTTGAAAAAGCGCCGCCATCTGCTCGTCAATCTGATTGATTTTCTTTCTCGATTCTTTTATATCCTGCATATCCTTTTCGTCCTGCATATATTTCTTGTATCTTATTATAAACAATTATAGTTATAAAGCCATAGTTTTTTCGGATATTTCTTGCAAATTGCGCTCGATTTCGCCAAGTTTTGCAGAGATAACTCCGATTTTTGAGTTGTCAAACGGCACAATCCGCAATTTTTCTCGACATAGCCGCTTCCCGCTCAGATTTCGTTTCATATTGCCGCTCGTCTCGTTTTTGCGTCGAGTACCCCACGCTCTCTTTTGGCGGAACATATAAAAAGCGGTCTCCGCAAAGAAAACCGCTTTTTTTGTTACACGAAAAATTTCCGCGCCCCGTTCATCGTCCTTTGCGGCATGCAACTTCGTTGCAATAATAATAAACGCAATACGAACTAAATCGCACTGCGTCTGCAAAGGTGAAATAAGCGCGCGAAACGGATGTGACAACGTTTTTATTCGTGTTTTTTACGATTTCGTTTTTCATATCCGCTCCTTTTTATACTGCAAATATACCCCAGGTCGCCCGTTTTGTCAACAACAACTTGCTTTCGTTTTCGGATTTTATCCGCTTCTAGCGACTAAAACGTGCATTTCTCTGTCTATTTTTCGATAATGCGTGTTTTTTCTTCGTTTGCGTGGTATACTGAAATCAACGAAAAAGTCACAGCCGCAAAATCAATTGCGGCAACACAAGGAGAACACAATGAAAACTCTCATCAAAAATATTTCAAAAGCGGAAGTCGTCACTCTCAAAGAGCAAGTGGCGTATCAACAAGGACAAGTCGTGAGCAAAACGCTTGCGCAAAACAGCGCGCTCAGCGTCACGCTTTTCTCGTTTGACAAAGGCGAAGAAATCAGTGCTCACAAATCGGGCGGAGACGCATTTGTCACCTGCCTTGACGGCGTCGGAAAAATCACGATAGACGGCAAAGACTACATTCTTCGCGAAGGCGAATCAATCGTTATGCCGGCAGG
>CALGEU010000218.1 GCA_937881285.1 uncultured Clostridia bacterium
CGAAGCCGAAGCATAAAAGTTATGAAAAACGATTTTGAAAGCAAAAACGACAATAGCGCACGCAATTCTTCCGTTTCGCAAAGAAACGGCGACTCTTCGCAGGATAAAAACACACGCCTAAAAAAGAATACGCAAAATTCAAACGGCAAAAAACGTTACGATTTCGCAAAAAAATCCGCTGAAAACGCAAAAAAGAAAGGCGTTGTGAGATATGCCGCCGATAATGATGCGCAAAAGAGTTCTCAGGACAAAAAACTGTCTGAAAAGGAAACGTTTATCCCTTGCGAGACGATGAGCGACGGCACGGTCAAAGAGATAGAGAAGATTGTCGGATACACGTTTAAGGACAGAAGATTGTTAGAGCGCGCTTTCACGCACGGCTCGAAAGACCAAAGCGCGACGAAAAACTATCAGTCTCTCGAATTTCTCGGTGACAGCATTCTCGATTTCGTGATTGCAAAACGTCTTATGGAAATCAATCCCGACGCTCACGAAGGTGCATTGACGCGTTTGCGTGCGCAAATCGTATCAAAAGAACCGCTTGCAGAAGAAGTAGCGAAGTTGGGACTTGAAAACTATCTTATAGTCGGCAAAGGCGAAAACGCAAAGGCAATAAGCAACGGACAAAAAACGATGTCCGACATATTCGAAGCGGTGATTGCGGCAATTTATCTTGACAGCGGAAGCATAGATATTGCAGAGAGATTTATTCTGTCAAAACTTGCCGATTTGCTGAACGGAAAAGGCAAACACGTCGGAGTTGACGACTACAAGAGCAAACTCAACGAATTTGCTTCGCGCAACGACGTTGCCGTATCGTACGAAGAGTTGAAACGAACCGGTCCTGCACACAATCCGACTTTCGTCGTGGAAGTGAAGGTCAACACTTTCGTTGCAGGCGTCGGAGAAGGAAAAACAAAACGAGAAGCGGAACAATTTGCCGCAAAACAGGCTCTTGAAAAAATCAAATAAATCGGATTTGAGAGACAATATCCATTGCGTTTTTTTGATGAATTATACTTGAAGAAAACAAAACGATTATAATAATCAAAAATGTTTCACGAAACCGCGATTTTGTTATAATCGCGGTTTTTTCCGTGTTCTAATGCGGTTAAATTTTATGTTTTTGAAAATGATATTTTAATGTTTCACAGCCACTGTGAAACGGTTGTGAAACATCTTAAAAACCGCTTGAAAAATGTGCTTTTATATGTTAAAATTATTGAGATTATAATAAGGCGGTATAGTAACTTGTTAAATTTCGTCAAAATCGAAGCAAGGGGTTTCAAATCCTTTGCGGATAAAATCGAAATTCCGTTTCAGGAAGGCGTAACGGCAATTATCGGACCGAACGGGTGCGGTAAGTCAAACGTTGCGGACGCTATCCGTTGGACGCTCGGTGAACAGAGCGCGAAATCTTTGCGCGGTAAAAACATGCAGGACGTTATTTTCGCAGGTACGGAAAAGCGTAAGAGCATGTCCTATTGCGAAGTGTCGCTCACGTTCAACAACTCCGACCAACATATTTTCCCGACGATGCCTTTCGACGAAGTGGTTATCACGAGAAAACTCGACAGAAGCGGACTTTCGGAATATTACATAAACCACAATCGCGTTCGTATGCGCGACGTCATCTCCCTTTTCCACGACACCGGTATCGGCAAGGAAGGTTATTCCATCATAGGACAGGGCAGAGTTGCCGAAATCATGTCGGCAAAGCCCGGAGACCGTCGTCAGATATTCGAAGAAGCGGCAGGTATTTCCAAATTCCGCGCGCAAAGAACGGAAGCGGAGCGCAAACTCGAAAAGACTGCGGTCAATCTCGACACGGCAAATCAACTTATCGACGAAATTCAAAAGCAAATCAATCCTTTGCGCCGCCAGGCTGAGACCGCTCAAAAGTATTTCGAACTTAAAAGCGAACTCAAAAAGAACGAAGTCAATCTCTACATTTACAACTACGAAAACAACCAAAGCATAAAAGAGAAGATAAACGCGAAGATTGACAAGGC
>CALGEU010000219.1 GCA_937881285.1 uncultured Clostridia bacterium
TCTTGAAGAACATCACGGGTATGTGGATAAACGTGTGCCTTAAAAACGTGTTCGGAAGAAGTTTTGGCGATATGACGTGCCTTGCAAGCGAAAGTACTTTTGACGGAACTTTTGACGTAAACGACAAGGAGTTTTCTTTGCCCGAAAATACGGACAAGAAAATCAAAAACTGGTTTGAAAGTCGCAATCTCGATGCGCCGAAAACGGAAGGGGATTTGTATCGCAGTGCGTACAAGTCTATGGCAATGGGATACAAAAAAGCAGTTGGCGATTTGGAAAAATGCGAAAACCGCACCTTCGATAAAATCTATATCGTAGGCGGTGGCGCAAACAACAAGTTGGTCAACGAGTTTACAAGAGAATTTACAAACAAAGAAGTCGTCGCAATGCCCATAGAGGCAACGGCGATAGGCAATTTGAAAAGCCAAATGGAGTTATAAACTATGAGTTATCAAGAGGCGAAAGAAGTTTACGCAAAGATAGGCGTGGACACGGAACAAGCGATTGAAAAACTTAAAAATACCGCAATTTCGGTGCATTGTTGGCAAGGCGACGACGTTGTAGGTCTTGACGGCGGAGGTGCTGCGTCGGGCGGTATCCAAACGACGGGCAATTACCCGGGGCGTGCAAGAAACTTTGAAGAACTCAAAGAGGATTTGACAGAAGCGTTTTCTCTTATGCCGGGCAAGAAAAGACTCAACTTGCACGCAAGTTACGCAATCCTTAACGGCGAAAAAGCGGACAGAAACGCATATCGGCCCGAACATTTCGCACCGTGGGTTGAGTTTGCAAAAGAGATAGGACTTGACGGAATCGATTTCAATCCCACAATGTTTTCGCATCCTATGGTAAAGGGCGGACTTACGCTTTCGTCACCCGACGAAAACGTGCGCAAATTCTGGATAGAGCATTGCAAGGCGTGCATCCGCATTTCCGAGTATTTTGCAAATGAAATGAACAGTCATTGCCTTATGAATATTTGGATTCCGGACGGATTCAAGGACGTACCTAGCGACAGACTCACCCCGAGACTACGTCTTAAAGAGAGCCTTGACGAGATTTTGAAAGAGCCGTATGATAAGAAAAAGGTCGTCGTTGCGGTGGAAAGCAAAGTGTTTGGCATAGGCGTTGAAAGTTATACGGTGGGTAGCAATGAGTTCTATCAGAACTATGCGGCAAAGAACGATATTTGTTGCTTGCTCGATAACGGACATTATCATCCGCTCGAATACGTAAGCGACAAGATTCCCGCATTGCTTGCGTTCTACGATAAAGTTGCACTTCACGTGACGCGCGGAGTGAGATGGGACAGCGACCACGTCGTTTTGTTTGAAGACGAACTCAAAGAGATTGCGAAAGAGATCGTAAGAAACGACGCTCTCGATAAGGTGCTTATCGGTCTTGACTATTTCGATGCGTCAATAAACCGTATTTCCGCGTGGGTTACGGGCGAGCGCAATATGCAAAAAGCGTTGCTTTACGCATTGCTTACGCCAAATGCCACGCTTAAAAAGTTGCAGGACAACGGCGAATTTACCGAACTTATGTACAGACAAGAACAACTCAAAACCTATCCTTTCGGCGAAGTTTGGAGAGAGTATCTCCAAAGACAATGTATGAAAGACGATTGGTTTGACGAAATAAAAGACTACGAAAAAGGAGTGCTTAGCAAAAGATGAAAACCATACTTGAAGCACCGTTTGTAAAAGAACTTTGCAAAATTACGAGCAATATGTATCGTCAAGGCTGGGACGAGAGAAATGGCGGAAACGTGTCCGTGTTGCTCGATGAAGAACAAGTAAAAGAATATCTCGATACGGACAAGGTTT
>CALGEU010000220.1 GCA_937881285.1 uncultured Clostridia bacterium
GCAAAAACCGCAAAAGAAACCAAAGCCCCCGAAAAAGAAGCCGCTCCCGCAAAGGAAGTCAAGGCAACCAAAACGGCAAAAGCCGATAACAACGACGAACAGGTTCTCGTCGAAGGCGAAGGCAAAACACACGGCAAATACGTCATCAAAAAGACGGACAAGGGCAACTTCGTGTTCAAACTCTACTCTTCCAACTACAGAGTCGTGGCAATCGGCGCACAAGCCTACACCACTCTCGGCGCAGCAAAAATCGGCGTGCAAAGCATCATAAAGAACGCTGAAATCGCACCCGTTGAAAATCAGACGTTGAAGAATTACGAAACCTTGAAGTTCCCCAAATGGGAAATCTATCAAGACAAGAAAGGCGAATATCGTCTCCGTTTGTTCGCAACCAACGGCAGCCTTATCGCAACCACCAACGACGGATACGCAGACATCACAGGCGCAAAGAACGGTATTGCGGCAGTTGCAAGAGCAAGCAAAGGTTGCGCTATCGTGAGAAACGACAATCTCTGGTAATCAAACCTGCAAATCGATTTTGAAGAAACACAAAAAAACGAGTGCAATCGCACTCGTTTTTTTATACCATTGTTCGTTTCTCTAATTCATCAAATTTGAGTTGTCTATTCTTTATCTTTGGCGGCACTTTTATTTTTGACGCTCAAAAGTTGTGTATCTTGGATTTATTTTTCTTTGCGAAGTTCGGATAATCGTTGTCTGATTGCAATCAGGCATTCGCTTGGCTCTTCAACGCTCTTCACCGCTTTTTCCATAGGACAAATATCTGTGCCGTCACGATTTATAATATCGTCGCAAAGAACGTCGTACGACGCTTTTATGCCGTGTTTTTGAAGATATTCGAGTCCGTGCCTTGACATAACTTTGCCGTGAACAGAAACTGCGCCTAACAATACGAAAAGCGAAGCCGCCGCTTTACCCACTATTCTGTCGCAAGCACTGTAACCCGAAAAATTCACGTTGTCGTCTATTGCACGCAAAAGCGGAGAAACGCCCTTGCCGTCGTAGACGGCGAAGGCGTCACCTTTGCAAAAAGCAACGGAATGATTTTCAAGCAATTCTATTGCTCGTTGAACGTCCGAAAAATAAGTTTTCATATCGCTCATTGTTTTTCTTCCGCACTTTCTTTATTATCTTTGATAATAAGTGCACGAAGAGCCATGACGATAAACGGAACGAGAACGCATTGCGCGATAAGGCCGATGAAGCCCGTTTGAATCTGTCCCCAAATCAGTGCCACCGAAAACGGGGTTGCGCTTTGGAATATCGCAACGAGCGCAATAAACGTCGCTCTGCCGCAAACCGCCGCAAGAATAACCGCAGGAAACGCCATCCAACCGTTTTCTACGATTTTCTTTGAGAAAATACCCGAGACTGCCGCAAAAACAGCAAGTTCAACCATCATAAACGGCAGACGTGCGGCGGCAGGCATAGGATTGCCTGCGGCAAGCGTGACGAGAAAACTTGCAAGCGGAGACAACACGCCTATCGCAAGCCCCCACTTCCAACCGAGTATGCAACCACCGATAAGCACGGGAAGATACATCGGAAGCCAGGTTACACCGCCTTGCGCACCTGCGATAAGATGAACGAATTGCGGCAACAACACGGCAAGCGTGACGATGCCGAAAGATATCACGGATTTGATTGCAATTTTATGTTTCAATGCAAAACCCTTTTGGGTCAATACGCTTTCAATCATAATAAATCTCCTTTTAGATTATCGATATTTGAAGAATTTCCTGCTATTTGCGCTATAACTTCATAATGCAAACGGCTTTGAAATCTTTGTATGAAAATCATTTTTCTTCGGTCTTTTCAAACGTCTTTGCAACGTCTTTGAGAAGAGACCTGATGTGCAAATGTTGCGGACAAACTCTTTCGCAACGGCCGCATTCGATACAGTCCGACGCCTTGCCGTTGTGTTGTGTATGCACGCCGTAATAGAAATCGGCGTTCCAGTCTTTGTATTGTTTCTTGGCGTTCATACACGAGAACAAATCAGGAATAGAGATGTGTTTGGGACAACCTGCTACGCAGTATCTGCACGCCGTGCACGGAATGAGTTTCATATCAGTGAAAATCTTTGCGACTTTCTTCACCGCTTCGAGTTCGTTTTCGTCAAGCGGCTTGAAGTCTTGCATATAACTCAAATTGTCTTCCATTTGCTCGAAGTTGCTCATGC
>CALGEU010000221.1 GCA_937881285.1 uncultured Clostridia bacterium
ACTGGGGGTGAGGATTTTGCAGACCCTTGCCTTACCTCTTGGCTATGATGCCATAATCACGCATTTTTCAGTGAAGCCGAATCCCATCAAATATTCTCGGTTTTCGTCTTCGTATTTATTATATGCGCTGATGTGTGGAGCGGGAGACGGTGTGGCCATCTTTGATGGCGACCTTGCGGAACGAACCAGCGCGTGTCTGCGCATTCTGCGCTCTTCACTTCGTGAAGCCGAATCCCGTCTCCGCATAAAAAAAGCACTTCGATTGAAGTGCTATCTTTTGGAGGCATCACCCAGACTTGAACTGGGGGTGAGGATTTTGCAGACCCTTGCCTTACCTCTTGGCTATGATGCCATATCCGTGTCGTGTGATGCCGACACTTATGTGTGGAGCGGGAGACGGGATTCGGACCCGCGACTTTCACCTTGGCAAGGTGACACTCTACCACTGAGTCACTCCCGCACACATTGCCTTAACAATATATCAAATTGTAACCGTTTTGGCAACAACTTTTTCAAATTTTGCAAATGTATTTTATTTTTCTCTCACGGCAAGTGCTTTTGCAAACGCCGAAAGTTCTTCTCCAACGAAATATTCTCTTACAATAGCACACGCTTTCTCCGTCTTTTGCAAGAGCAAATCTTTTGCCGCTTCTTCCCCGATAAGCGTCACAACAGAGTTTTCGTTGCCTTCGTCGAGAAGGTCGTCCGCAAGTTGAAACGCTATGCCGATATTCTCGGCGTATTCGCCTATTTTTTCGACTTGCTCATAGTCCGCTTCCGCACAAATAGCACCGGCTGTAAACGCACCTGCGATCAACGCGGCGGTTTTTTGAGAATACATATCGAGATAATCTTCTTCGCTTTGGCAACCGCAAAGGTCAATCGCCTGCCCCTGAACCATACGTTTTGCCGCAATGGTTATCTCTTGCGCCGCTCTTGCGAAATGCGAGCCATACGCTCTTGCTCCGTCAAGCAATACGCAACTTGCGAGCGTGAGAAGTTGGTCTCCTATGAGTATTCCGTTTGCGTGACCGAATTTTTTGTGCACGGAAAGTTTGCCCCTGCGATAATCGTCGTTGTCCATTGCAGGCAAATCGTCGTGAACGAGCGAATAATTGTGGATAAGTTCGATCGCCACCGCAAGGCAGACGACTTCGTCCGCTTCTGCGTCTCTGCCCGTGGCTCTTGCTCCGTAATATACGCAAAGCGGGCGTACGCGTTTTCCGCCATCGAGAGTTGCATAGCGCATACCTTCGTCAATTACGAAATTGCCGTATCCGATTGCGTTTTTGAGCGACTGCTCCACCATTGCGAGAAATTCGGTTTTGTTTATGGAAGATATTTTCATATTCGTCCTTTCAAAAATCAGTCGAGTTTGAGTTCTTCTGTGAGATTGTTGATGTCGTCTACAAGCAGAGCGAGTTTGCCTTGTTCGGCTTTGAGATCGCTTATGCAGATTTTGCTGAGTTCTATGCCTTTTTCAAAAGCCTTCACTGCCTGATCGAGCGGCATATCGCCTTCGAGTTGTCTGACGATTTCTTCGAGTTCTTGAAGTGCTTCTTCGAATTTCTTTATTTCTGCCATATCAGTTCTCCTTGTTGAGTTCGATTTCTTTTACGGTGGCTCTCACCGTTCCGTCTCCGCCCGTAGCGGTTATTTCGTCTCCGACTTTCAGCGTCGACACTTTGCTTATCGTTTCGTTTCCCGACTGCAAGCGGAAGTATCCGCGTTTCAGAATTTTGAGCGGACTCAGATTGTCAAGTGCGCCCGTGGCTTTCTCCGCTCTTGCCGCCGCCAAATCGAATTTGCGCTGAACGAGATTTTTGCTTTTTTCAAGGCACTGTTCGACTTTGCGCGTACGCTGCATATAAAACTCCGACGCAAGCCTTTGAAGTTTCGACATATCGAGTTGCGCTTTTGCGGTCTTTCTTTCGTAACTTCTCTTCGCCCCTGTCAAAAGACGTTGCATATTCTTTTTGAGTTCGTCCGCCATTGCGTAATAGTCGTAAGCCACCAGTTCGCCTGCCGCCGTCGGCGTTGCCGCTCTTGCGTCCGCAACGAAATCGCAGAGAGAAAAGTCCGTCTCGTGTCCGACTGCCGAAACGACGGGGGTCTTCATCTTGTACACCGTGCGAACGAGTTGTTCGTCATAAAACGGCGCAAGGTCTTCGAGCGAACCGCCGCCACGCGCGATGATTATAACGTCGTATCCGAGATTGTCCACTCTTTCAAGCACCTTGGCAATCTCTTTGCCTGCGCCTTCGCCCTGCACTCGCACGTCTTTGACCACTATGTCAATGATAGGATTTTTTCTGCGCACCGTAGTGACAATATCTCTTATAACCGCTCCCGTTTTTGACGTCACGACGAGAACGCGCTTTGCAAACTTCGGTATCGGTTTCTTGTGCGCCGCGTCGAAAAGACCTTCTTCGAGCAACTTAGCCTTGAGCCGTTCAAATTCGAGAAACAGCAATCCTTTTCCGACAGGCTGAATGGAACTCACCTGCAAGGACAATCTTCCGCCCTTGACGTAGTAATCCACAGAGCCTTTGCAAATGACGCTTTCGCCGTCTTTCGGATTATATGTCTTTGCGGCGTAGAAACAAACGCAGGAAAGTTGAGACTCTTTGTCCTTGAGCGTGAAATATGCGTGCGGGCCGCTGAATTTGAAACCCGAAATTTCTCCGAAAACTTCCAAACCTTTGAAAATAGGAGAGTCAACGCACGCTTTTATCGTGGCGTTTACTTCGCTTACGGATATGGTATTTGCAGAAAACGGGGTTTTATCTGACACAATCGACACTTTATTCACCTTTTTTGCAGTAAATCACCGAATTTTCGGTGTTTTTGAGTTAAAAAATCCCGAAAAACGCACCATTTTGAGACCAAGCCGGTCAAAATCCGCAAATTTCGGGAACTTCTTCTTATTTTATATCTTTGACAATCTTTGCGAGCACGCCGTTGACAAACGAGCCTGATTTGTCCGTGCCGTATTTCTTGCTCAAATCAACCGCTTCGTTGATTATCACGGCGTTGGGCGCAGTGTGCTCGAGAAGTTCGTACGTCGCAAGAAGAAGAACCGCATAATCTGGACGATACACTCTTTCGATTCTGTATCCTTCGAGATGCTCTTCGATTATCTTCTTGAGCTCGTCTTCTCTCGTGACGATGCCGAAGTAACAACCGTTAAGGAAATTTCTGTCGTCTTCCGTAAGGTCGCTGCCTTGCAACATCAACTCCAACGTCTGGTCGTTGGCTGTGCCGTAAAAGGTGTATTCGAACACCAACTTGAACAAATTTTCTCTTGCTACTCTTCTCATAATTATTGCTGAATGTTGACGTTCATCACCTGAACGTTTACCGATTGTACTTTGAACTTGGTTGCGCTTTCGATGCTGTTTTTCACTTTCTCCTGAAGCGCGGCGACGGTTGCAGGCACGGTGTAGCCCTGCTCGATGTTGACGCTCAGATCCACTGCGACTTTCTCGTTTGGCAAAACGTACGCAGACACTGCCCCGCGATTGCGCTTGGACGTGAGAATGCAAATGCCTTTCGCATCGCTTGCCGCTTCGGTTGCCAAAGATACGAGCACTTCCGCAAGTACGCTTGAATTTTTCATGGAATCTTTTGCCATAGCCGTCTCCTTTTTCAGTATTATAGCACAGCGAAAAAATTATATCAATCGTTCGCAAAAATTATTTTATCCCCTACGACGCGAAACCGCCGCGATTGCGACGGTTGCTTCCTTTATTCTCTCCCTATGCTTTCAAAAATCAGTTGTACGGAATGACGTTGACTTCGGTTGCCTTGAACGTCGTCTCGCTCACCACGACGGAAAGAATCTGGTTTGCCTGCTCGACGGTCAACTCTTCGCTGCCGACCACGATGCTCACGCCCTTGTCTCCTATCGTCACGATGACGTCGTCAAAGCCTTTTCCTTTGATAAGCGTTTCGAGCGCGAGTTCCTTTTCCATTCTTTCAACGAGCGCGAGTTTTTGTTCCTGCGCGGTCTTCTTTGCACTTTCGGTGCTGGAATCGGAATTCATAATCGCGTCGAGATACAGGAACTCGGATTCGCGAGTGGCGTCTCTGTCGCTTCTTGCCGCCGCAAAGAACGTTTGCGTGACGTCGTCAGTGTTGCCGCTTCCCGAAATCTGACTCGTCGAGTTGAGTTTGTCGTTGAGAACGAAATTCAACACGCCCGTCGCAATGAGCAACGCTACCATAACCGACAATACGATTATCTTTTTTGTCTTTGATTTTATTTTCATATACTCCTCCTATAAGTTCAATTTGATTTTCTCGACAACACACTCACGACGTCTTCGTCAACGCCCAGCGCGCTCGAGCCTGCCTTTAGCAGTCTTATTCTCACAAGCGGGTCTTTCGCTCCGTCCGCTATAATAAGCACTCCGACGATTTTGCCGTCCGCACAGGTTATCATAGTTTCCACTTCACCCGCGCCGTCAACGCTCGAAAGAATTGCCGAGAGCCTTTTTTCGTCGTCCGTCATCGTCGAGACGTTCTTTTCGCTCGCCTTTGACGAAGCCACGGTAGAGTATATGATGAGAGCAATCGCGATTATGAATATCGCAGCGATAATCTTTACGTTTTTCACGCCTTTGACGCGCTTTACGAAATCGCTCTCTTTTATTTTCTCGGCAATTCCCTTTTTCCTTTCGTCAAGAACTTCCATACCCTGCTCCAAGATAACTATACGCGACGTTTTCCTTATAAATTCCCTATCGCAAAAATTTTGATATTTCGACGGTTTTCGACTTATTTCTCTCGCGCGTGCGCGCGCATAAATTCTTTTGTTCGCACGTACGCGTTCGCGCGTATTGCGCGCGCACGCGCGCGTAAATTTATAGCAAATTGCGAAATTAGTTTTGTCCGTACAACACCTTAATTTTATATGCGGCAATGCCAAGACTTTCAGACACTATGCTCACGACTTTTTCACCCGATACGGACACGTCGTCGACATACACCGCAACCGCGCGCACCACCGCCGACGAATACTCTATTTCAACGCTTGCGGTTATTCCCTGCCTTTTCAATTCTTCTTCGCATTTTTCCACGTTGTAGGCAAACAAATCTGAAACTTCGATTTCGTCGTCGCTTTCGCTTGACGAAAACGCCGAATCGTCAAAAGAGAAATTCCATTCTTTTTTAAGAAGAGACGGAAGCGGCGAAACGATGACGAGAATCACGATAAGCGAAAACGCGCCGCGTATATACTTGGTGGTTTTACCGTCCGGAAGAACTATATCGAGCAATATGCCCAGGCATATCACTCCCGTTATCGAAATTATCCACGCGCCCATCACACCCCCATATTGCACGAACTCATCAACATCATAAGTATCAGAAAGAACATAAATCCCACCCCGGCAAGCGCGCTTACGAGCAAATTCGCGTTCTTTGCAACGGACGTCAGAAGCGTTGCGACGCGCGTATCCCCTATCGGCTCGGCAATCGCTCCGCAAAGTTTGAGCGAGAGCGAAAACACAACGACCTTGACTAGCGGAAACACGACGATACAACACAGTATTATCGCACCGACGTATCCGAGCGCGTTTTTGACTATGACGACGGACGCGGTGAGTAAATCGAAGCCGTCGGACAAGTATCCGCCGAGTATCGGGACGTAACTCGACACGGCAAACTTTGCGACGTTGAAACCGAATTTGTCCACAACCCCACCCGATATACCATGCACCGTCAAAAAAGTCCCGAACAATCCGAAAGATATGCCGATGAGCCACCCCGACGCCGAACGCACGAAGTTTGCGAGTTTGTCGAGTTTTACGCTCTTCGACACGTTGCCGACGATTGAAAACACTATGCACGCCACGAATGCGGGAAGAACGACCGCCGTCGTCATTTTCATAATCGTAGAACAGAACACCGCCATAAGCGGCGAATATCCGCCGACGCTTCCCGCTCCGCCCAAAGCGGAAAGCAATGCAAGCGATACGGGAAAGATTGCGTTTGCAAAGTTCGTGAGCAATTCAATCGTGTCCGCAACCGCGGAAACTATCGTAAAAACGCCGCTTACAAGCACTATGACGATTGAACAATAGCACACCGTATGCACCACTTCGCTCGTGGAGTTGTTGAGAAAATCACCCGTCACGCCGCACAATATGTTTTTTAGAAGGCATATCGCAAGAATTGTTATAAGCCCTGGCAAAAACGACAAAAAATATCGTCCTGCGGTCTTGGTAAGGAAATTGAAAAAACTCTCGTAAAAATCGACCGATTCTCCGTTTACGAGCGATTTGAGCATTTGTTTTACGTCGCTTGCGTTCAGTGCGGTTTTTCCGTCACCCGAAAGGTTGTCGAGAAACTTCTGCAAATCTTTCAAATCGAGAGAATCGATTGCCCCGTTCACGGCGTCGGACAATTCTTTGCGTATTTCTTCTTCCGTTTTTCCGTCATCGGCGTATGCCACGCTCGGTTCAAAAAACAGCGGCATTAAAAGAAAAACAACGAACAATACTGCAAGAAACGGCAACCTTTTTTTCAACGATTTCCGCCCGTTAGTTGTCTTTGTCAAGTCACAAAACGCTTTTCTTTTCATATAGCGGAAACAAGAGCCGACACCACGTCGATAAGCGACGTAACGATTGATATGCTCATAAGAAAAATCACGATTTTGCCGCCAAACTGCAACTTTTGCGCTATAGACGGACACCCCGCGTCGCTTGCCAGAGACGAAGAATATTCGGTGAGATAGCCTATGCCTATGATTTTAAGCACCGCAGAGAAAACAGCGTCGTCTATTCCGCTCTTTTCTACTATACCGTCAAAAGCAATGACAACGTCGCGAAGCGCAGACAACATGGTGATGACCATAACGACGCCCGTCGCTATGGTTGCAAACACCGCAAATTCGGGTTTTGCGGATTTAAGAAGCGTGATGACAATCACGCCTATCACTGCTATCCCTATGAGTTTGAATATCATGACTAATACAGCGACAAAATCGAGCGCAACGTGTCAAACAAGCCGCCGAGCATGTCTATCACGAGCACCGCAACGATGATAAGCCCCGCAAGCGTTGCAAACGTGGCAATTTCGTCTCGGTCGGTCTTTTTGAGTATCACGCACACGATTGCCGTCAACAACCCCACTCCTGCAATTTTCAAAATTATATTTACGTCCATATCTCACCTTATGACAGTATCAAAAGCACCGCAAGCCCAAGCAATACGCACAACTTGAAGTACGTTCCGCCAAGTCTTTTGTTCTCGTCTTCGCATTTCGTTTTTGCTTGCTCGAACCGTTTCGCATAGTACGCCGCATGTGCAAGTTGCTCGTCAAGCATTGTCTTTCCCATTCCGTCGAAAAAGTCGAACAACTCTTTTTTCTCTTCGGTTTTAAGAAGCGGAATTGCGTTTTTCTCGAATGCGGCAATTCTCGTCTCTCCCTTTTTCGCGCTCGTCTGCCACGCACAAAGCGCAGTCTCGAACTCTCCTTTTCTTCCCTGCAAAAACTTTTGTATTATCTCGGGCACGGGCGTTTTTCGCATGGAAAGTTCGGTCGTAAGCACGCCTACGAAATCGTTTGCGGATTTGAAAAACTCGACTCGTTTTGCATACCTTCTTTTTATCAACACGCCTATATACGACAAACAAAGCGCAATAAGTCCGCCTGCAATAAGCCGCAATACGTCGCTCATAGTCGCACCTTTTCAACGATTTTGCCAACGGGACTCTTTGACAGCGACACCGCAAAATCAAACGCTTCGGCAAGCGGAGAAAAGCGCGAATCGGACAAAACTTTTTCAACGCTTTCCCCGTGCACGGACGCAAACACCCTGACGCCGCAACGCACCACGTCGCATATCGCCGCAACTTCGTTTGAAGAAAACAACTCGTCGGTTACAATAACGTCCGGATTCATCGCCCTTATGCAGTTTTCATACGCAACGACTTTCGGCACTCCGCTCACGATTTCGCAATCCCCTACGTCAAGACTCGCCGCACCGTGAGATACGGCGCAAAGTTCGTATCGCTCGTCGATAATCACGACGTTTTTGTCTTTTGACGCAATTCGCGCAAGTTCCCGAAGCATCGTCGTTTTTCCGCCGCCCGTAGGCGAAACAACGAGCGTTGACAACACGCTTTCGCTCATCACTTCAGCAACGATTTCGTCTGCAACGTGCTTTATTTGATGCGGTATACGCACGACAAGATAAGACACGTTTTTCATCGCAAGCAACTTTCCGCCGTCGGATACGCCTTCACCGCCGATGCCTATGCGATACGAGCCGAACGGAATATATCCTTTTTTCATCTCGTCAGATGCGGAATACACCGACATATTCGTCGCTCGTGCCAGCACGCCTTCGATATCGCTTTTAGTGACGATATACGCAACGCCGTACGCTTTTGCGACCTTTCTCTCCCCTTTAACGGTGCAATACGTCAAAGGCCGAGAAACACGCATACGTATCTCGGTCAGATTGTTCTCGTCACCGACAGCACGCGCAATATTCGCCCCCACCAAATCTTCAAGCATACAAAAATATATGACTTAAAAAAGCCTTACTTGCACCACCGCAAAATAAGACATTTTTCGCATAAAAAAAGAGCGTCTCCGCTCTTGATTTCGATTTTATATAAAGCAATTTTTCGTTTTGAACTTTTAATGCAACATTACCCCTTCCCTTCGGGCTTTCCCCTACTGCTCGAACAGATT
>CALGEU010000222.1 GCA_937881285.1 uncultured Clostridia bacterium
TATTGAAGACCTACGGTGTTGGAAACACGGGCTGCCATAGGCACTGCGGATACGCCTGCAGAACCGATGAGTGGATTGATTTTGCCTTTCGACAAGACGTAAAGAAGTTTGCCGATGAGAAGTCCGCAGACGGTTGCAAGGACGAAACCTGCAAGGCCAAGGAACACGATTTTGAGTGTGTTGAGCGTAAGGAACGTAGAACCGACTGCGGTTGCACCGACGGAAATGCCAAGGAACAACGTGACGATGTTCATAAGTGCGTTCTGTGCGGTGTCGCTGAGACGGTCGGTTACGCCGCATTCTTTGAGCAAGTTGCCGAACATAAGGCTGCCGAGAAGCGGAGCAACGGACGGCAAAAGCAGTGCCACGACGATCGTGACGAGAATCGGGAAGATAATCTTCTCTTTCTTGCTTACGGGACGAGTCGTCTGCATGACGGTCATACGCTCTTTCTTCGTAGTGAGCAACTTCATGAACGGGGGTTGCAGAAGCGGAATAAGCGCCATATACGAATATGCCGCAACCGCAATAGGCGCAAGAAGTTCGGGCGCAAGCGATTTGGTCAGGAAGATAGCCGTCGGACCGTCCGCACCTGCGATGATAGAAATGGAAGCCGCTTGTCCGCCGTTGAAGCCCATTGCCGCAGCAAGAATAAGCACGAGATAAATACCGCCTTGTGCCGCCGCGCCGAGAATGAGCGAACTGGGTCTTGAAAGCATCGGACCGAAGTCGGTCATTGCGCCTACGCCCATGAATATGATGCATGGATAAACGCCCGTCTTGACGCCGATGTAAAGAATGTCGAGCAATCCGCCGTGTTGCAGAACGTTGAGATAATCAACGCCGTTTGCAACGGCAGCGTCTCCCGTCCACCAGTCCGCATGAAAGATTTTGTCTCCGTCGAGTGCGGGAAGGTTTGTGAGAAGCATGCCGAACGCAATGCCGACAAGAAGCAACGGCTCAAATTTCTTTTTGATGCCGAGATACAAGAAGAACAACGCAACGATAATCATCACGAGCGATTGCCAACCGCCTTCCGCTCCGAAAAGACGATAACCGCTGTTGTTCCATATATTTTTCAATATTTCGCCGATATCCATACGAGTTGCTCCTTACAGAAGTTCGACGAGCGGAGTGCCGGTTTCGACGGTTGCGCCTTTTTGAACGAAGACCTGACCGATTTTGCCGTCTCTTTCCGCATAAATCTCGTTTTCCATCTTCATGGCTTCGAGAACGACGAGCACGTCGCCTTTCTTGACTTGTTGACCGCTTGTGACCTTCACTGCGTTGATGTTGCCGGGCATAGGTGCGACGACTGCGTTTGCGCCTGCGCTTGCAGGAGCGGCGGCAGGTGCTGCCGTCGGTGCGACGGTCTGTGCTACGGGTGCAGCGACTGCGGGTGCGGATTGCGGAAGAGCGGCTTCGTATTCTGCTTGAATGACCGCTTCGCCCTTTTCCACTTCAACTTCGTATATTTTGCCGTTGAGCGTAACTTTGTAAATCATTTTTCTTCTCCTTCCGCGTCCACGCGTTTAATGGATTTGAAACGCAACTCGTTGAGCGGAGTTTGCGTTGCGTCTGCGACGATTGCCATAATCATAGCCGCGTCGCGTTCGTCGGTGTTGACGAGTTTGAGTTCTCCGCAAGTGCCGTTTGCAAGTGCGGGAGCGTCGGTTGTCGCAGAAGCGTCGTCTTCCACTTTCTTTTTCTTCTTCCAAAACGCCATTTTCTCTTTTGCGTTTTGAACTTTTTGCGCCCATTCGGGATGTTTTTCCCTGAGTTTGTCGCTGCTCTCGAAAATCTTGCCTTCGAGTTGAACGATTAGCATAAGCAAAATAAGAACGACGAACACGATTGCAATGCCTATGACCGCAAGCAAAAGCGCGTCAACGACTTTCAACGGTTGGTTCTTATCGAGTATGCCGCTTAACAAAATAGCATTCATAACCACTCCTGTTATTCTTCGACGGGTGCGATGGTGTATTTGACGATTTTCTCTTCTTTAGCCTTGCGAGCAGCAAAGAATTTCTCCGCAACTTGCGGGAAAAGAATGTAAGAAAGCACGTCTTCGTCGCACTTCGCGGTGTCGCCGAGTTCCGCTTTGGTTTTTTCAAAGACGGGTTCGAGCGTGTCTGCGTATCTGCCTTCGATGGGTTTCTCGTCGCCGAGAACTTTTGCCATAACGTCGGGATTGATGGGAGCAGGCGGCGTGCCGTATTCACCGCGGCAATACGCCTTGACTTCCTTTGAAATGTTCTTGTATCTCTCGCCCGCAAGCACGTTGTTGGTTGCTTGCACGCCGACCATCTGGCTCATAGGCGTGACGAGCGGCGGATAACCGAGATCCGCTCTGACCTTCGGCGTCTCGATGAGAACTTGCTCGAACTTGTCCATTGCGTTTTGCGCTTTGAGTTGCGAAACAAGGTTGGAGAGCATGCCGCCGGGCACTTTGTACGTAAGCGCGTCGGTGTCGGTCGTGAGCATCTTGGGATTGAGAGTGCCGTCTTTGAGATATTCGTCTCTTATCGGCTTGAAATAGTCGTTGACTTGTTTGAGAACGTCGTCGTTGAGACCTGTTTCGTAACCGAGTTGTTTGAGCGCGATGTTGATTGTTTCCGTTGCAGGTTGACTCGTGCCGCCACTGAAGCATGAAGTTGCGGTGTCGATGACGTCAACGCCAGCTTCGATTGCTTTCATGTAGGTCATATACGCCATACCCGTCGTGCAGTGAGTGTGCAAAACCACGGGAATCTTCACTTCGTTCTTGATTGCGCCGATAAGTTCGTACGCTTCAAACGGAGTCATCGTGCCTGCCATATCTTTCACGCAAATTGTTGCCACGCCCATTTCTTCGAGTTGTTTTGCAAGTTTGGCAAACGCTTCGAGAGTGTGAACGGGACTTTGCGTATAACTGATTGCACCCGATACCGTTGCGCCGCACTTGATTGCGGTCTTTGTCGCGGTCTCGAGATTGCGCACGTCGTTGAGCGCGTCGAAAATACGAATGATGTCGATGCCGTTGTCAACCGATTTCTCGACAAACATCTTCACGATTTCGTCGGGATAATGCTTATATCCCAAAAGGTTTTGTCCGCGAAGAAGCATTTGCAACTTCGTGTTGGGCATTGCCTTGCGCAAATTTCTCAAACGTTGCCACGGATCTTCGTCCAGATATCTCAAACATACGTCGAACACCGCTCCGCCCCAGCACTCGACGGAATAATATCCCGCTTTGTCCATCGTCGGAAGTATGTCGGCAAACTTCGAATACGGCAAACGAGTCGCAATCAAAGACTGATTCGCGTCACGCAACACCGTTTCGGTAAAAAGAACTTTCTTGGTTTCTTTTCCCATTGTTGTCCTCCAAAAATGAATTCATTGTGATTATAACAAATTAAATCGTCAATCACAACAGATTGCAAATAAATGGATAAAAAATTATTTATTTAATATATGTATGATATCTCACGCGCATAGGTGTAAATGCGACAAAATCTGCCGAGTTTGCCGTTTTATTTCGCATCATCTTTTGATCTTATGTTCGCATTTCACCCGACGCGCGATTTTCTTTTTCATTTTTCAACGCATTATAAAACAAAAAGCGCACCGTCTTGCAAAAAAAACGGCCGCTTTGCACAATAATGGCAACAACGAAATCCCAACCTTTTCAAAAATTATTGACATCGTCCGCGCCTTATGCTATTATAAGCAGGCTGACAAAATCGTTTGTCACACATTTCGGCTTTGGAGAAGTACCCAAGAGGCCGAAGGGGCTCCCCTGCTAAGGGAGTAGTACG
>CALGEU010000223.1 GCA_937881285.1 uncultured Clostridia bacterium
CAACCGTGCGTCCGCCCCGTCTCGGCGGCAACGTAAAAATGGGTGTTTTTGCAACGCGCTCGCCGTTCCGCCCAAACTCGCTCGGCCTGAGTCTTGTCAGACTCGTGTCCGTTGAACACACTCAAAGCGACGGAGATGTGCTCGTCGTCGAAGGAGTCGACCTTCTTGACGGCACGCCGATTTACGATATAAAACCATATCTTGCAACCGACGTAAAAATCGACGCAACGTTTGGATTTTCGGCTGATTGCGGCTCTCACCGCCTTGCCGTAAACGACGAAAAACTAACCGTCTCAGACGAAAGCGCACGCGAAAAAATCAAAGAGTGCATAGCGCAAGACCCGCGCCCCGCATATCAGGAAGACGGCAGAATATACGGAATGAGATACGACGACTACGACGTAAAATTTACGGTTGACGGCAACGTCGCAACAGTAGTTTCGGTTGAAATCAAGCGATAAAAATAAACAAATGTGACGTTTAATTAGCAAACATTTTTTCATTAACCATTATAAATACAGAAAACGCACTTATAAAGTGCGTTTTCTGTATTTATAATATGTATTCGTTTACTAATCGGCAATTAAAAGTTTTCTTTTCAAAAGCAACGAAGAGACTTCGCGTTTTCTCTTAATCTCGTCTAATCTATGAAGAACTTGCTGTCGTTGACTTTGAGCATGACTTGCGGGACGTGTTGCTGAGCAAGGTACACCGCAAACAGCACTAGCAGACAGCCAACGAATTCTTTTGCCGTGTACGTTTCGCCGAGAATGGCGACTCCCGACACGAGCGCGATTACGGATTCGAGCGACATTATGAGCGTGCAAAGTTCGGGCGGCGCGTATTTCTGACCGACCGTCTGCAACGTGAACCCTATGCCTGCCGAGAATATGCCGACGTAAAGTATAGACAATATATTGTCGCTTATCGCGCTTGCCGGCGGAAAGCCTTGCACCGCCATTGCAGGAAGGCTTAAAAGTGCTGCTACGACAAATTGCACGAACGTAAGTTTGAACGGGTCCGTTTCGTCGACGTACCGGTCAATAAACATGATTTGAAGCGAGAACATCACCGCACAAAGGAGAAGTACTCCGTCCGCTTCCGTAAAGGAAACGTCTGCGCCCGTCATACACATAAGATAAAATCCGAGAACGCCGACGACTATCGCAAATCTGCAAAACGGAGAAACTCTGTGGCGCACGAGAATTCCGAGCATAGGCACGATGACGATATAAAGCGCCGTGATGAAGCCGGTCTTGCCCACCGACGTATGTTCGATGCCGTATTGTTGAAGATTGTTTGCCAAAAACAAGCAAATTCCGCAAAGCGCACCGCCTATAAGCGTTGCTTTGTTGAACGGTTTCGACTTTTTACCGCGCTTTTTGTCCACGAAAAAGTTGACGACTATCATCAATCCTATCACCGCGACGGCAAGAGAAAAACGAAGTCCGTTGAAAGTGAAAAACGGCACGGAAGAAGACGCTTGTTGTTGGAATACGAATGCGAATCCCCAGACAAGCGCGCACAAAGATACGAAAAACGTTCCCAGCAAATTGTGCGATTTTCTTTCCATAAGCCGTCTTATATTTTATGATTCCTTTTTATATTGCGTTCAAAAACAAGTCACGCCCTTTCGCTTAGAGCCTTTTCCAGCGCGCGATTGAGAACGATATAATCGTTTAGCGAAAGTGCTTCGCCCCTGACGAGCGGATTGAATCCGCAGGACGTAATAAGGTCGGTTGCGTCTTGTTTGCTCATCTTGAAAGCAACCGACAAGTTGTTTGCAAGCGTTTTTCTGCGCATTGCAAACGAGCCGCGTATAAGTTTGTGAAGAAGCGCGGCGTTTTCTCCGTCGAGTTTGTGGCGGTCAATATCGATACGCACCACCGCACTGTCCACGTTAGGCGCAGGATAGAACATATTGCGGTTGACGTTTCTAGTGACTTTCGCGTTTCCTGCCGATTCTATTGCAAGCGTGATTGCGGAATAATCTACCGTGTTTGCCTTTGCAACGAATCTGTCCGCGACTTCTTTTTGCACCATAATCGTGAGACTTTCGACGTCGAGCGTGCTTTCGATAAATCTCATTGCAAGCGGCGTCGTGATGTAATACGGAAGATTTGCAACAACTTTGAATCTGTCACCGACGATTGACTTCAACTCGTCGTCCTTCATTTTTAGCACGTCGCGGAATACGACTTCCACGTTGTCAACTCCTTGAAGCGAAAGTTCGAGAACGGGTTTGAGATTGCCGTCCACTTCAAACGAATAGACTTTCTTTGCGACCTTTGCAAGCGCGCGCGTGAGCGTGCCTGCCCCCGTACCTATTTCGACGACGATATCGTCCGACGTCACTCCGCTGTCCTGAACGATTGCGTCAAGAAGATTGCCGTCGGTGATGAAGTTTTGCCCGAGAGCCTTGTTGAAGCGGAAATTCGTGCCGCGGATGATGTCTTTTACGCTGTTGTTTTCCATATTTTTCCTTACGCAATACCGAATAATTCAAATCGGCTTGCACATTCTAACTACACACGACAACTTCGTGCCATACCAAAGACGAAAAGTCTGAAGTACAAAAGATAAAAACGGAAGATTCCCCCTTTCGTTTTTATTTTTTTAATACTCCGTATCTTCTCTTATCGTTTCTCTGACCTTGTAGTGAGCACCCGCTTGCTTTGCGAGTTCTCCGCACGCCTTGATTTCGTCTTCCCCTATGAAATCGACAACCGACATAGTCGTGTCTATACCTGCGTCGACGCAATCTTTCGTGAATTTGAGCATTGCGTCGAAAGCCGCTTCGCCGTACTTGCTGCGGCATATCTCCTGATACGTCTCCTTGTTCGACGCATTGAGCGAAATGGACACGCTGTCAACGTACGGCGCAATGAGTTTTGCAACGTCGTCGCGATTGTTTATGAGATTGCCCAGTCCGTTGGTGTTGATACGCACGTGACACCCTTTGCTTTTGAGATAAGGTCCGATTTGCGAAATCATGGAAAGGTTGCAAAGCGGCTCTCCGAAACCGCAAAAAACCACTTCCTTGTATTTCTTCAAGTCGTACATAGAAAGGTCGTCCACAAGTTCCTGATAAGTGGGTTCTTTAAGAAGCCACAACTCGCTTCCGCTCACGCCGTCCTTGATGTTGCGGATACAAAATTCGCAATTGTTTGGACAACGATTTGTGATGTTGAGATAAAGGCTGTCGCCGAATTCATACACGTAATTGTTGGTCATTTTTTCTTTTCCCGAGTGTCACATATATCTCGCCTGCCAGCGAATTGCGACACGTTTTATACGCTTGTTTATATTTAAAATTTATTTGCCCGTTTGCTTGTTATACCGCAAACGGCAGTTTATATTGCTTATTTTATACGATAAAACAATCTTTTTGCGTTTTTCGTGGTTATATCGTCAATTTCTTCGCGACTTATTCCACGCACTTCGCTTGCCTTGTCCGCAACGAGATTTACGTATTTTGGCTCGTTGACTTGTCCCCTGAACGGTACGGGCGTCATATACGGACAATCCGTTTCGAGCACCAGTCTTTCAAGCGGAACGGCAGACAGCGATTCTATATTGTGCTTTGCGTTTTTGAAAGTTATCGCGCCGCCGAAAGAGTAATACGCGTCGAGTTTGTCAAAGATTTTGACGTATTCGGCAGAGCCCGAGTAGCAATGCAGAAGCAGTCCGCAATTTATATACGATTTCATATCGAAAAGTATTTTTCTTGCGTCTTCGTAAGCGTCCCTTACGTGCAAAACAATGGGAAGTTCGACTTCGTTTGCAAGTTCGATTTGCTCGCAAAACGCTTTCTTTTGCAACTCTCGAATGCTGTTGTCGTAATAATAGTCAAGCCCGATTTCGCCTATCGCAACCGCCTTTTTATCGCTTGCGAGTTCTCTTATAACGGCGTATTTTTCGTCGTCCGCCGTATCGGAATCGTGCGGATGTATTCCCGGTGCAAAATACACGCTGTCGTGTCTTGACGCGATGTCTCTTGCAAGCACGCTTGACGGCAAATCGTAGCCGACGCACACCGCGCACTCTATGCCGTCCGTGCCGAAAGATCCGACGATTGCGTCTTCTCTTTCTATAAGTTTTTCATCGTTCAGATGGCAGTGAGTGTCAATGAGCATATCTTATACCTTTCGTTTGTTTCTATCGTAGGCAAATCGTATTTTTAGACTTTTTGCTTTATTATAAGCAAAGCCGCCTTTTGGGCTTCTTGCTTAATTATAAGCAAAGCCGCCTTTTGGTTTTTTTTGCTTAATTATAAGCAAAGCCGCCTTTTTCAAGACGGCTTTTGCTGATTATCTGACCGTCGAACCGCTCTTCACGGGTTTTTCGGGAGTTACGAGCACCACGCGCTCTTCTCCGTTTTCGTCTTTCTCGCAAGCGCAGAGCAACATACCCTGACTTTCGATGCCGCGAAGTTTTGCAGGTTTGAGATTGTACACCACGACAACGTTCTTGCCCACCATTTCTTCGGGTGTGTAAAATTTTGCGATACCGCTGACGATAGTGCGCGTTTCTTCGCCGATTTGAACGGAGAATTTGAGAAGTTTGTCTGCTTTCTCGACTTTCTCTGCCGTCACGATTTTTCCGACGCGAAGTGCGATTTTTGCAAAATCGTCTATGGTGATTTCGTTTATATCAACGACGTTTTCCACTTTCTTTGCTTCCTTTTTCTCTTGTGCTTTTTTCTCTTGCTTCGGTTCGGGCTGTTGCTCGATTTCTTCCTTGATAAGTCCTTTTGCCAAGAGTTCTTTCTTCACTTTGTCGGCGTCTATACGTGCAAACAGATGTTGCGGATTTTCCGCCACTTTCGTTCCGTTTGCAAGCAATCCGAATTTGTCAAGGTCGTTGAAATCGCGAAGCGTCGTTCCGCATTGCTCCGCAACTTTTTGGGACGTTGACGGCATAAACGGATAAAGCATACTTGCGCAAATCACGATAGTTTCCGTGAGATTGTAAAGCACCGTTGCAAGGCGATCTTGTTTCGTCTCGTCTTTTGCAAGCACCCAAGGCATCGTTTCGTCGATGTACTTGTTTGCTCTTCTGAGCACAGTGAATATCTCACCGAGTGCGTCTGCGGTGCGGTATGCGTCTATGTCTTTAAACACCTTGTCGCGAGCGGCAGTCACAATCGCTTTCAAATCGTCGTCGACCGCTTCTTTCGCACCTTTGTCGCAAACGACTCCGCCGAAATATTTGTTGGTCATAGCGACGGTGCGTTGCACGAGATTGCCGTATACGTTGACAAGTTCCGAATTGATGACGTCAATCACCATATCCCAACCGATAAGTCCGTCGTTGTCGAACGGCATTTGCGAGAGAAGATAATATCTCACCGCGTCCACGCCGAAGAAATCGACGAGATCGTCCGCATAGATGACGTTGCCCTTCGATTTTGACATCTTTCCGCCGTTTTGCAAAAGCCACGGATGTCCGTAAATCTGTTTCGGGAGCGGCTCGCCCATCGCCATAAGGAAGATAGGCCAGTAAATCGAGTGGAAACGCACGATGTCTTTTCCGATGATATGAACGTCGGCAGGCCACTCTTTCTTGTACAAATCGCTGCTGTTGCCGTCCGCATCGTAACCGATGCCCGTGATATAGTTGGTGAGTGCGTCAAGCCACACGTACACGACGTGACGATTGTCGAAACTTACGGGAATGCCCCACGTAAACGACGTTCTCGACACGCAAAGGTCTTGAAGCCCGGGTTTTAAGAAGTTGTTGACCATCTCGTTTTTGCGCGATTGCGGAATGATGAAATCGGGATGTTCGTCAAAATATTTCATCAGACGGTCGGCGTATTTCTGCATATTGAAGAAATAGGCTTCTTCTTCTGCCATTTTCACTTCTCTGCCGCAGTCGGGGCATTTGCCGTCAATGAGTTGGCTCTCCGTCCAGAAAGACTCGCAGGGAGTGCAATACCAGCCCTTGTACGAGCCTTTGTATATGTCGCCCTGTTCGTAGAATTTCTTGAAAATTTTCTGCACTTGCTCTTCGTGCTCTTTGTCGGTGGTGCGGATAAACTTGTCGTACGTGGTGTCCATAAGGTCCCAAATACGTTTGATTTCCGCCGCTTTTTCGTCGACGAATTGCTTGGGAGTCACTCCCGCCGCTTGTGCTTTGAGTTCTATTTTTTCACCGTGCTCGTCAGTGCCGGTCTGGAAGAAAACGTCGTATCCTTCCATGCGTTTCGCTCTTGCGATAAGGTCGGAAAGCACGATTTCGTACGTGTTGCCGATGTGCGGTTTGCCCGACGCGTATGCGATTGCGGTCGTCATATAGAATTTCTTTTTGTCTTGCATGTGATTCACCTTCAAATCGGGGCTAATGGTGCCCTTCTTTTATAACTTTATACATTATACATCTTTTATGAATAAAAGTAAACGATTAGTCGCATATCTTTGAACGCTTAAAAATACAATTTCATTATGAACGCCGCGTTTTTGATTATCAGCGTAATAAGTCTCGTGATGATGACGATTCACTCGCCCGAATCGGCGTTTTCTTCCATGATAAACGGAGTGAGCGGCGCAATATCTCTTTCAATCAAACTCGTCGCCATTTACGCGGTATGGGTGTCCGTTCTCGAAATGATGAACAGAACGGGCATTGACAAGAAACTATCGAAAATTCTGAAACCGCTGATAAAAAAGATATTCAAAAAAGAAAGCGAAGAAGCGTACGGCTGGATTTGCATCAACGTGTCGGCAAACATGCTCGGCATGGGCGGAGTCGCAACGCCTGCCGGAATCAAGGCAATGGAAAGAATGCAGGACGGCAGCGAAAAAGCAACTCACAATATGGTTATGCTGTTTGTGATAAACGCAACGAGCATACAACTCATTCCTGCAACCGTGATTGCAATGCGTGCTTCGGCAAACTCACAAAACGCGGCAGACATAATTCTCCCGACGCTTATATCGAGTGGCATCGCAACGCTTCTGGGAATGATTATATGCAAGGTTATGTCGCTCAAAAAAGACGACGACACGGTTTTGTCGTACAGTGCCGTCAACAGCACAACAAACAACAAAACAGGCGTTTTATCAACATATATTGACAACATAAAATCCGTATTATGCAAATTAAAGCAAAAACGAAACGTGTCGAAATCGAAAATAAATAGCATTGCTAAAAGCAATAAAAGCAGGCAAAAATGCAACAAATAAGCGTCTACGTTTTACCCGTCCTTGTGATAATTCTGCTTGTCGTGTGCATCGTGAAAAAGGTACGCGCCTACGACTGTTTTCTCGTCGGTGCAAAGGAATCCCTTTCGCTCGTCAAAAGCATTTTCCCTTATATCGCGTCAATTTTCGTCTGCATCGAACTTTTCAAAGCGAGCGGTTTGTCTCATACGGTTTCGTCGTTTCTTGCAAAACCGCTTGGATACATAGGCGTGCCTAGCGAGATTGCGGAACTCATATTGCTCGTCCCCCTGTCGGGAAACGGAACTACCGCTCTTCTTGAAAAAACAATAGCGGAGTACGGCGCGGATTCGTATATCACGAGATGCGCAAGCGTCATAGCAGGCGGAAGCGAAACGGTGTTCTACATATCTGCCGTGTATTTTGCAAGCACCAAAGTCAAGAAACTGCGCTATGCAATCCCCGTGTCGCTTTTCTGCACGTTCATAGGTGCGCTTCTTGCGTGCGCCTTGTGCAGATTTATGTAAAGTGCTTTTGCAAAAGAAAAAGGCTTGCACAATGCGAGCCTTTTTCTTTTGATAAAATTTACTTCTCTTCTAAAACTACGCTGATTTTTACAATCGTATAGTCATAAATCAATTAAAACAGTTGTCCTGGAAGCGCAAGTTTCTCTTTCTTCGGGAACGTTGAGTCGAATTCTTCAAACTCGTCCGCGTTTGTTTCCGCAACGAAATAACCTTCGGGATCCGAATACGTGCCGCTTACACCGTCAAGAAATCCGTCTTGCAATTCTTTTATCAAAAAATAATCGGCGTCGGGGTCATCGGCATAGCGTACTCCTTTCGATTTGGCAGGAACAAAGCCCGATTTGCCGTAGAAATCTATATTTCCCGTGATTGCAAGCGCACCTGCGCCGAGTTCTTTTGCCTTTTGCATCGAATAGTCGAGAAGACGTTTTCCAAAGCCTTTGCGCTTAAACTCGGGCAAAATGCTTATCGGTCCAAACGTCATTATCGGCAAAACTTTGCCGTCGTCACACGATATTTGCGAGCGCACGTATATCACCTGCCCTATAAGTTTGCCGTCAACTTCCATAACGAAATCCAGTTTTTTTACAAACGACGGATTGTTGCGAAAACAATGCAAGACGTAATGCTCCGTGCAACCGGGACGATACACGTTCCAGAACGCTTCTCTTGTCAGATTCTCCACCGCGCGATAGTCCTTTTCTTCTTCGCGGCGAATTGTAATATCATTTTCTTTATATATCATTTTTATACACTCCTTAAAAGACGATTTGAAAAATCGTCAAAAAATTATCGTCCGTCTTGCGATGACGTCGTTTTCACGACCCTTTCGTATCGACACTCATCGGTCTTTGAAAAGTTCTCGCAAAACAAATGTATTCCCAATGCTGCATTAAATCCCGTTGCCGCGAACACGCTGAAACGCTCAACGACACCGAAATATGCGGCAGGAACGGCTTTCATACCTATTGCACCGACGAACATCATACAAAGCGCAATCGCCGCGCAAATGCAGTATGAAAGACAACTCTTATCCTTTGCTCCCGCAACGATGATTATCACAAGAGATACGATTGAAAGCAACACGACGAGCCCTGTGACGACCATGTGCATCACGTCCTGAAACGCACCTGCATATCCGCTGTCGCTGAGCGGAAACATTTGATACCCAACCGCCGATATCCACTCCATGACCGCGAACGTATATATGCCCACTCTCAAAAGTTTCGTTTTTCTGCCGCGAATTCCAACGCAAACGATAGTCGCGCAAAGCACTTCGCACACGTTGTAGAGTGCGCTCAACTGATTCCACAACGCAAGAGACGGTGCGTTTGCCGCGCTCAAATCACTCACCGCCTGCGCTTTCCAGTCGTACCCCGGATACGCCATAGGCGCAAATATCACTGCCGCCGCATACGACAGAAAACTCACTATGCCCGTCAATCCGAGCACCTGTACGAAAGATTTTTTCATTTTTCTGCCCCTGCCGCTATATTGTACGTGCGGAAAAAGAGCGCAACGTGCCTGTCAAGTTTGTCAAGACATTCTTTTTCTTTTTCGGGTTGACGGTCGCACACTCCAAGCAACACAATCACAGGCGATACGTAGATTGTGGCTAGCATTTCGGGGTCTTCGTCTCTCAATTCGCCCGAAGCAATCAATTTGCGGAAAATCTCCGCGTGATAAGCGATTATTCTGTCGATATAGCGTCTCGTATACAACTCGGCAAGTTCGGGTGAGCGGAATTGCTCTATCGTCATCATTTTGCGAAAACGCGCTATCGTCTCGTCGTGCAAAGAATAAAGGAAGATATCGTGTACTTTCTTAGTCAAATTTTCAAGCGAAACGTGTTCGAGCGACGGAACGTCTCTGTCCGCATTCTCGACGTGAATATCTATTTTGTCGGTGTCTCTTTCGTATTGCGAAGCGGTTGCTTCGACGATTGCGTCGAAAATCGCTTGTTTGCTTGCATAGTGATTGTAAAGCGACGGTGCTTTTATTCCGACTGCTTTTGCGATTTCTCCGACGCTCACCGCGTCGTATCCGCGGCGCGCAAACAATTCGAGTGCTTTGTTCAATATAAGATTTTTCGTGTCGTCTTGTTTCATATTTTTTTACCTAACTAACATTCGTTAGTATAGTTATAGCAACTTGTTTTCAATATGTCAATCGATTTTGACAACATAGAATAAAAAATGCAATGATTCAGACAGACAGGAAAGGTAAGGCGTAAAAAATGCCATGATGCAAGAGAGAATGTTAATGGACAAAAGAAAAAATATCACAACGCAAAAGAAAAGGCTCGCACAATGCGAGCCTTTTTCTTTTGATAAAATTTACTTCTCTTCGCAGACTGCGTTGAGTTTTTCGATGAGTTGGTCAACGTCGATGCCGTGCACGCCTGCCGCTTCTTCAAGCGTTTCGCCGTGTGCGAGCATGCAGTGCAAGCAATGCATTCCGCTCTCTTGCAATACGTTTGCAAGTTTGTCGGGATCGCCTTGTGCCAATACGTCGATGATGAGCATATCTTTCGTGATCATTGTGTTACCTCCGATATAAGATTGTATAAAAATTGTTATTTTTATTCTGTGAAAAATCCGCTGAGATAGAGCCACGCCACCAGTGCTACGATGCCAAGAGCAATAAGGATGACGAACGCGACTCTCCACGGAGACACCGGTGATTTGCCGGTGGATTTGCCCGTTCTTCCGTTTATGATAAATCCGTAAAGTTTCTTGCGATACTTATACGAGCACACCCAAAGCGGAAGAAGCATATAGTGAAACTTGTTGTTGCAGAAATTCGTATGCACGTTGAGATAATCCACGACGTCGGCGTTGTATTCGCGCTTGATGCTGTCTTTTATCTCGTCGTTCATCTGTCCCTGCGCAATCGAGAAGCCGTCTTCGAGCGAAGTGTCGTATCTTTCTGCGGCAAAGCCCGCAATATAATCTCTGTTGTACGCTTCGAGATTCTGCGTGTCGAACGGAAGAATTTTGTTGAGTTCTTTTTGCTCTATCTGCGTGCTTGCTTCAAC
>CALGEU010000224.1 GCA_937881285.1 uncultured Clostridia bacterium
TTGCCGTTTATATAATATAAACTATGTTTTATAAATAGTCAACCGCGCGCAAAAAAATTGCTTATCTATTATCCGCATTTTCTGCAAAAATATTTGCAAAAGAAAAGAAAAAGCGTTGTTTGCGCTTT
Source organism: uncultured Clostridia bacterium (assembly GCA_937881285.1). GTDB lineage: Bacteria > Bacillota > Clostridia > Christensenellales > CAG-917 > CAG-475. The sequence goes on from CALGEU010000224.1 coordinate 129, forward strand.
GGCACGAACAACGCTTTCGTTATCATATAACTTCTTCTTTTTTCAATACCTTGCTCAAATCGGCAAGTATATTTCCGTTTTCGTCACACGCCACCATCAAATAGTACTTCCCGTTCTTCTTCACGAATACGATGTCTTGCGTGATTTCAAACTCGTAATCACCGCTTGTCGAACTCTCTTTTTCGTTCATCAAAGCCAATGCGTTTGAAGTGAGCAACGAAGTCGGATTCGGTATTGCAATGATGTCCGTAACCGCTCCGCAGCCACCGCACAAATAATGTTTAACCAGATTTGTGCCGGGAACCTTCACGGCATTCCACATGTGTGCTTCGAGCGTTGAATAATCACAATATTTACAATTGACGTAGTGCCCTGTTCTAATTGTTTTGCTTGTATAAGTGCATGTTAACCTGTTATGTGCGTGTGCTGCTTCCACTGCTTTTTTTGCGTTAAGTCTACCACCCGTGACACATTTACCAGCCAACGACGACACAACATCAACATTATCAAGAATGAAACCTTTTAATTCTGCCGCGCTCAGTGTCGGACATTTCGACAATATCAATGCGGCAACACCGGTAACGAACGGTGCCGCAAGTGATGTTCCGGATGAAAAATACACGTTTTGTAGCTCTTGTTCCGCATATGTGTAGCTTTCATACGGAAATGTCGTCTCAATATTATTTCCGTCCGCAAATAAATCAACCGTTGTGCTTCCATAATTGCTAAGAGACCACTTCGTATCGTTTCTATTGACTGCACCGACGACAATCATATTATCACAATCAAAATCTTGTGGATACATTGCCGTGCTGTCAACATCCAGGTTTTTATTTCCTGAACCTACAATTAGTAACCCTTTATAATTGTTTATAGCGTTTTTCATGCGATCTCTTCGCAGTTCGTCATCGCCATAAAAACCACCGCTGAAATTCAAAATCGGAATATTGTTGTTGGTCGCATAAACTATAGCTTTTATAACACAATCTGCATCTTCCAAATACATCCCTTCTCTAGCATCAAAAACATTGCCATCCGCTCTCAACGAAACAAGTGAAACATTTTGACATACACCGCTTATTCCAATGCCATTGTTTCCTTTTGCGCCGATAATACCCGCTACCATTGTGCCGTGATATTGTGTATCGCCAATATAATACGGATCACTCGAATAATCTGACCCACATCCCAAAGATGTATTGACATTTGACGTCAAGTCGGGATGATCTTTGTAAATACCCGTGTCAATGACACCGACCTTAACGTTTGAAGATCCCGTCGTCGTATCCCAAGCATCAAACAACTCAATTTTTTCAAACACACTTTGTTGGTGACCTATCAGTTCATCGTTTGCCGTAGCAAACCATCCTGCAGGATTGTTGACTTCAGGAGACGCATAGCGTACTCCTTTATCCTTACGAAACTCATCGATGTATTCTAACACATTTTCTTTGTCTGGATTTTTTAACGTAAGCCATAAACTTCTAGTATATTGACTTGTTTGAACACCAAAAGCATTTAATTCTACTCTCTTCCTTATTTCCGCCAAGTCTTCGGGATATCTCTCACAAACACTATCAAACTTTTCCGCATCGAAATCTTCAAGTTTGTAGTCATAAAACAAATTGTTCAAACTCTCCGAATTTGTAAATGTGATACTCATTCTTTCACATTCAAATTTGATAGTTGTCGTCCTATAATCTGTAACATCCGTCGCAATATCGTATGGATTGTTCGGATCGGGATCAGCCGTCGGCTTTCTAAAAACCTGCTGATCATAATCGTTATCATTTTGATTTCCTTTGTCATTGCACGCAACAAAAAACATGCATGCAAAAACAAGAATCAAAATCGTAATTATAACTTTCCTTGTTGGTTTCATAATTTTATCTCCTTTTCTTGTTTATACTAATAACAATTCTTAAGTATCGATTTTCCTGGCTTTTATGAAAAAACCTATTGCGTAACGTTTTTCGACTCGATACACTCACGAAATAAAACATACAAGTCTAAAACAAAGAAAGCACTTTTGTGAGCACATAAATAATACAATTGAAAAAGCCGTTTTATTTGTTAAAATCAGAAAATCGACAACAAATATAAACGGCTTTATAAATTTTATTCTATCGGCACGAGAATTTCTCGGTGTTGGACGAAAGTTGACAGGTGCGTGA
>CALGEU010000225.1 GCA_937881285.1 uncultured Clostridia bacterium
GTTGAGTTTGTTTTGCTCGAGCCAATCCGCAATCTCTTCCATGCTCTTGCCTTCCGCTTGCATTTTTCTTGCATAATAGACCAAAAGCCCTTCACCGCCTGCGCCCGAGAGTGTATCCACCACTATGATTTTGCGCTCGGGATATTTGATTCTCAGCCCTTTTGCGATGTAGGAAATGTTGTCGAAACTGCCCGACATGCCAGACGAAAAGCCGATATACAACACGTCTTTGCCTTCTTCGAGCACTTGCTCGAATACGACTTCGGCGTCGTGCGGATTGATTTGAGAAGTCCTGACAAGTTTTCCCGCTTTGAGTTTCTCATAAAAAAGTTCGATGGGATACTCGTCGTCGCGCTCGTAAAATCTGTCTTCAAGCGTAAAAGAAAACGGAAGTCTGCGCGCAGGGTTCTGCTCGTAATATCCTTCGTAAAGGTCTGCCGTGTTGTCCGTAACTATTTCAAACATAAAATGCTCCGTTTCAAGATTTTTTGAATCTTATAGATGAAATCTATATTTGATATTTTATCATATACGCGCGCTTTTGTAAATATGAAAATCACCCTGCGGCGAAATTGCGGTTTTGTCGATTTCAAAAGCCGTTCATTTGCTTGCGTTTTCGACAAAATACGAGCATAATATGCGCAAAAGGAAAGGAAAAATCTATGGCGCTTTCAATATCCATGTTTGTTCTTGCAAGCATAGGAATATTAGTCTCCACTCTGTTCGATTTGAACGTAAAACTCGGCAAAGTCAAAATCGGACCATACTGGGTTATACCGCTTGTCATAGCGGTGATTTTGCTGTTGACAAAAGGTGTGGACGCAAGCGCGGTATGGGCGCAATTCACATCAAAAGACGCGATGAATCCGCTCAAAATTCTCGTGCTTTTCCTTTCAATGACGGGGCTTTCCGTCTATCTTGACGAAATCGGATTTTTCAGATGGCTCGCAAACGCAACACTCAAAAAAGCAGGCGCAAGTCAGAAAAAATTGTTTTTTCTGCTCTACGTCGTCACTTCCGTTCTCACCGTTTTCACGTCAAACGACGTCATCATACTCACGTTCACGCCGTTTATCTGCTATTTTGCGAAAAATTGCGAGATAGACCCCGTGCCGTACATCGTCACGGAATTCGTTGCGGCAAACACCTGGAGTATGCTGTTTATAATCGGCAATCCGACTAATATTTACCTTGCCACGACATACGGCGTAGGATTTGCGGAATATCTCAAAATGATGGCAATTCCCACCGTCTTTGCAGGACTTTGCTCGTTGGCGATTTTGTACGCACTTTTTGCAAAGAAACTCAAAGAGCCGCTCAAGCCGCACGAACAAGACGAAAAAATCGACGATAAACCCTGCCTTATCATCGGGCTTGTCGGTCTTTTTGTCTGCACCGTTATGCTTGCAATATCTTCGTATATCGGCGTTGAAATGTGGCTGGTAAGTCTCGTTGCTTGCGCCAGTGTGCTCCTTATATGCTCCGTCGTCACTTTATGCGAGAAAAAATCGCTTAAACCGATAGTAAAAACGATTGCGAGACTGCCATGGCAACTCGTACCGTTTCTTCTTTCGATGTTCGTAATCGTTTTGTCGCTCAGCGAATGCGGAATCACCGAAAACATTGCGACGTCTCTGCAAAAAATAGATTGCGCGTTTTCTTTCGGCACGACGAGCGCATTGTTTGCAAATCTTATAAATAACATACCGATGTCCGTTCTTTACTCGAAAGTGCTTGAAAGCGTATCCGCTCAAAACCTGCCTGGCGCTTTATATGCGTCCGTCATCGGCTCGAATCTAGGTGCGCTTTTGACTCCCATAGGTGCGCTTGCCGCAATTATGTGGAACGCAATTTTGAAAAAACAAAACGTTCGTTTCTCCTTTATTGACTTCGTATGGCGCGGTTTTCTCGTCGGTATTCCGTCCATTCTATGCGCAATCGCAGGGCTTGAAATTTCACTTCTGTTCTGACGTTTTTCACTTTCTGTGTTGTATTTTCCAGAATACCGTGATAAAATTTAGCAACGAATGCAATATTAAGGTATATATGGACTACTCAAAAAAACTCAATCCGATTGCAAGAGACATAAAGCCGTCGGGCATACGCGAATTTTTCGGAATAGCCGCAACGAGAAAAGACTGTCTGTCTCTCGGCGTTGGCGAGCCCGACTTTTCCACCCCGACAGCCTTTTCGCAAGCGGGCATAAACAGCATAAACGCAGGCAAAACGCAATACACCGCAAACGCGGGACTTTTTGAACTGCGCGAAGCGATTGCAAAGTACACGAAAAGTTTCATCGGCGTCGAATACGACCCAAGCGACGAAATCATTATAACCGTCGGCGCAAGCGAAGGCGTTGACGCGACTTTCCGCGCAATTTGCGCGCCCGGTGACGAGATACTCATACCAGAGCCGTGCTTTGTGTGCTACGCTCCGCTCGTGAGCCTGTGCGGCGGCGTCCCCG
>CALGEU010000226.1 GCA_937881285.1 uncultured Clostridia bacterium
TTTTAATAAAATTTTTTTAATTAAATACGTCGATAAATACTTTGCGTTGATTTTTACGCTCGATTGTGGTAAATTGTTTTTGATGAGAAACAAGGCTTCTTTTCGTCGAATCGGAGAACGAAAAGGGTAATCTGCTATGAAAAAGAATATCGTTAAAATTGTATCGCTGATTTTTGCATTGATTCTTATGTCGGTCGTGTTTTTTGCGTGCAACGACGATTCGGGAGAAACTCCCGAGCCACAACCTAAGCCGCCAACGGAAGAAGAGATTCGCAATGCGAATATGTCCGCAAAAGACGGTGTCGAGTACGGTGAAGACATCGAAATTGAATACGATTCTCAAATAACAGGCGCAAAAAAGCACGCAATGGTGACACTTCCCGTCGGGTATACCGAAGAAAAGTTCTATCCGGTGCTATATTTGCTTCACGGAATGGCTTGCGACCATCACGCCTGGCTTGACGATTGCAACGCAAAATACATCGTTCAGAATCTTGCGCTCGAAGGTAAGGCGGAAGAAATGATTCTCGTGTCCGTAAACTCCATTGTGAACGAGACGGAGATAGCACCGTCGTTTACCGACGACTCGTATGCTCCTATGTTCGACAAAACGGCGGACGAAATCTTTACGTCTCTTATGCCTTATATCAACGAGCATTATTCGACGCTCACGGGCAAGCAGAACACCGCAATCGCAGGATTTTCAATGGGCGGAAGAGAAACTCTTCTCACGGCGTTTGCGCATCAGGACGCATTCGATTACGTAGGGGCGTTTTCGTCGGCGGGCTTTGATAAAAAAGTCATATCGTTCAACAACGCCATTCCCGATTTCAAATACGACGAAGGGCAGTCTTTCAAGGTGCTTATGCTTGCAATAGGCAATATGGACACGATGACGGGAGGCGTTACTCCCGGCATCAAAATCAAGTTTGACGACAACGGCATAGAGTATCAGTCAAAAACGTACACGGGCGGACACACGTACGGCGTATGGAAAAACGCACTTTACGACTTTGCCGTGCAACTGTTCAAATAAACGCATGGCTTGAAACGGCAACAAAATTTACGTCAAAAATATGAAAACTTAATATGAAAAGAAAAAAGATTTGGCAATCATCAAATCTTTTTTCTTGCAGATGAGAAATTTGTTTATGCGCCGCAACGTGCTTTTTGCAGTGTATTGGCACGGAAGTTTGTCTGATTGAAAACTACGTTCGTCGTGATGAATATCTTTGCTTCTGTCGTATTCCCAAATCCATTTCGTCAATAGTTTGCTTTTTACTGTCAGGCGTTTTGAGAATTTCTCGATTGCTCTTGCAACATACGTGACAGGAACGCTTTCGTGCGGTCTTCTTTCGGAGAAGTGAAGATTTCGTCGGGAGAGCCTTGTTCGACGATTACGCCGCCGTCCATAAACACTACCTTGTTTGCAACGTCTCTTGCAAAAGCCATTTCGTGCGTGACGACGAGCATCGTGAGACCGCTTTCGGCAAGGTCTTTCATGACTTCCAGCACTTCGCCCACCATTTCGGGGTCGAGCGCGGAAGTGGGTTCGTCAAAGAGAATGACTTCGGGGGACATAGCAAGGGCGCGAGCGATTGCCACGCGTTGTTTCTGACCGCCCGAGAGTTGTTTCGGCTTTGCGTTGACGTATGCGCTCATGCCTACGAGTTCGAGATATTTGAGCGCAATTTCGTTGGCTTCGGTTTTCTTCATCTTCAGCACTTTTCTAGGACCGATAGTGCAGTTTGAAAGCACGCTCATATTGTTGAACAGATTGAATGATTGAAACACCATAGTGACTTTTTCGCGGTATTTGGGCGCGGATTTAGTCTTGGTGATGTCTTCGCCGTGATAGTAAATCTCGCCAGCAGTCGGCGTTTCAAACAGGTTTATGCAACGCAAAAGTGTAGATTTGCCGCTTCCCGAAGAGCCTATTATGCAAGTCACGTCGCCTTTGTATACGTCGAAATCGATGTCTTTGAGCACTTCGTGGTCGCCGAAATTTTTGCCGAGATGTCGTATCTCGATTATCGGCTCTTCGACGGGATTTTTATCTAAAAGTGAAGTTGAAGAGTCGTTTTCAGTGCTCTCAACCGTCGTTTCCGCATTTTGCACCGTATTTTCGATGTCGTTTATAGTTTCGATGTTTTCAATTCTTTCGTCGTTTTTCATTGTTGGTTTTCTCCCGTCGCTTTGTTTTCTCTCACGATAGATTCGGCGTCCATATTCTGCGAGCCCATAATCCGATAGTCTTTCTTACCGTCCATTTTCTTTTCGACAAGACGCAGGATTCTCGTTATCGTGAACGTCAGCACGAAGTATATCGCGGCAATCACGAGATAGGTTTCAAACGTTGCGTAAGTGTTGAGAGCAATGGATTTACCGTAGAAAAACAGTTCGGTGAAGCCGATGACGTTCAAAACGGAAGTATCCTTTATGTTGATGACAAATTCATTTGCAACGCTCGGCATAATGTTGCGCAGTGCCTGCGGAAGAATGACGTTCCACATAGTCTGCGAGTGAGTCATACCTATAGCCTGTGCGCCTTCAAACTGTCCTTTGTCAACGGAGATTATGCCGCCGCGCACGATTTCCGCCATATATGCGCCGGTGTTTATGGACACGATGATGAGACCTGCAAGCGTGACGTTCATTGTGTTGCCGTCGTTGAGAAGCGCAAAGCCCCAGAAAATGACCATTGCCTGCACCATCATAGGCGTGCCGCGGAACACTTCGATGTATATTGACAAAATCACGTCGCCTATCTTTTTGAGCACAGCAAGGAATTTGTTCTTCGGTTTGTCGAGCGTGCGATACATGCCGATAAGAAGACCGATAAACAAGCCCACGACCGTGCCGACGATTGCAACGAGAATGGTGTATCCGACGCCTTTGAGAATCCATGCGTAATACTTTTGGAAAATGCCGCCTATTCTCGTGAAGAACGTCGATTGCGTTTCGGAACTCGAATTGTCGGTGGAGTATTGTACCGCGCTTTCCATAAGTGAGAGACGCTCGTCTGCGCTTATGCCCGAAAGCACGTTGTTGATTGCGTCTTTCTGGTCGTATCCGTATCTCATGCCGATTGCAAGAGACGTGTCTTCCGCGCTTGCTTTGAAACCGTTTTCGTTGTTTTTGAGATGAACGTATGTGAGTTGCGAGTTGGCGGCGCAGTCCGCAATCGCGCCCGGTTCTTCTGCGACGTATCCGTCGATAGCCTTTGAGTTGAGCGCAACCGTCATATCGGGGAACGTTGCCATAGGCGTGCCGCGGGTGATTCCGTAGGTTGCCGCTTGCGCTTCGAGTGCTGCGTCGTGGAACGTGCCTTGCTGAGCAACGAGATTTGCGCCTGCAAAATCCGCAAGAGAAGTTGCTCTTGCATATCTTCCGTCCTGTCTTACGACGATGACGAGATTGCTTTCGTAGTACGAATCGGAAAAGTCGATAGATTCGCGTCTTTCGGCGGTCGGACTCATACCTGCGATGATAAGGTCAAGCGTGCCTGCCTTTACGCCGGGGACGAGAGAGTCCCAGTCGAGTTTCGTTATGACGAGTTCTTTTCCGAGAGCGTCCGCTATGCGCTTTGCGATTAGTATGTCGTAGCCGTTGGCGTAACCTTCGGCGTTTGAAATCTTAACGGCGCCGTTTGCGTCCGTCATTTGCGTGAAGTTGAAGGGAATGTAAGCACATTCAAGCCCTACAACCAGTTTTTCCTTGTGCTCGTTATCGTTTTTGTTGCAGGCAGAGAGTGCAAACACGCAACCGACGACGACGGACAAAACCAAAATCAAAGATATGATTTTGACGGTTCTTTTCATTTTTTTACTCCTGAAAGTTGTTTTTCATCTTGCTTTGCGGATAAAAAAAGCCGCAATGCTAACAACATTGCGGCAAAAAACCTACTCAATGCTGATAGCGCTCCACTTTGCAGTGACAGTACAACGCATATTTTGCGTTGTCCCAAGAGTGACCGTTTCAGACCAAACGAATCATTCTTTCGGCGAGTTTTCCTTTGCCACCGAAACGTAGTCTGCGTTGTCGGCTTGTCATAAAACTCGCGCCTCTATCAAGTTGATGAACAGAGTGTAGCACAACGCTTTCGCAATGTCCAGCAAATCAAGGTAAGTTGTGAAAAAAGTCGTTTTTCGTCGAATATCGGCGTTGACACCTTATTCAAAACTTGATAACATATTTGTCGGGGGCGCACACCTTAAGGCGCGAAAAGGAAGGATATATGAGAGAAGTCATTGCGTTCAGAAGAGAACCGTACGGGGTTGTTATAGGCATTTTCGGACCCGTTTGTTGCGGATTTGTAGCCGCGTTTATATACGGGCTTATCGTTGATTTCAGCATAGGGCTGGTGATTGCGTTCGTTTTATGTTCGCTGTTGTTTATAATCGGTTTCGTAGTTCTCGTGATAATGTCAAAGTTTGTACCCAAAGTCATTCTCGAATACGACAGAGAAACCAACGAAATAATTTACAACGAGTATAACGACGTCGCACACAGAATATCTCCCGATAAAATCGTGGACATCGTTGGCGGAATAAGTCCGTATCAAGTGAGAGATTTAGGGCGTTGGCTCGATATAATCGTCAAAGAAGGCGAAACCGAAGGCGACGATTTGAACGACAAAAGGGAATATTACAAGACGTATCACGTGCCGCATATCGACCATCCCAAAGCAATCAAACGCAATATCGACAGAATAAAGAAATACGGCAGGGACGCCGTTCTCAACGACGGAGAAACCGCAGAATACGAAAGCGAAGACTAATCAATATGAAAAATGTTTCATATTTGTTGACTTAAAGAAATAGCGGTGGTATATTGTAGGCGAAAATAAACAAGGAGCGTGCAATATATATGATTGAAATAACTTTGCAAGTTGAAGGAATGCAATGCGGCATGTGCGAGTCGCACGTCAACGACGCAGTGCGCAAAGCGGCAAACGTGAAAAAAGTCACGTCATCGCATACGGCAGGCAAGACCGTCGTCATCGCAAACGACGATACGGACGTTGAAGCAATAAAGCAAGCGATTGCAAAAGACGGATACGGGGTGGGCGAAGTCATCGTAAAACCGTACGAAAAGAAAGGCCTTTTCTCATTCTTGAAAAAATAAGACTTTCTGGCAAAATAAAATTTATAACAATACGAAAAACGGTCTGTCCTTTGCGGCGGACTGTTTTTTCATAGTTACTGCTTTATAGTCCTTGTTTCATAGTTTCTGTTTCATAGTTTCCGTTTTTTTATAGTGTTTTTTTAGCGGATATTTTTTTTTGCAAAGCCGCTTTGTTTTCAGTCTGTTTATCGGAATATGTTTGTTGGATTGTGTTTTTTTGTTCTGCAATCGCCTTTTCGATTTTGCGCCGTTTTGCGTTTTTGTTTTCAGGAGAATAAAATACCGACGCCACCCAAGCGGGTGGCGTCGGTATAAATTAAATAGGGGGGAGATAATTAGCCAAGTACGTACGCAAAGGATGCTGCGGTGTTTGCGCAAGTCATCATGGTGAAGAGCAGAGTGTTTATCACTGCGCCGAGCCATACGTTGCCGGTCTTTGCGGTCATTCTTCTCGAAATGACGGTGGAGATTGCAAGGATGGGAACCATCGGGATAAGCACGATGTATCCGAGTGCCATATCCTTTTGCCACAACACGCCTGTGGTGGTGAATGTGCCGTATTGAATTGCAATCATCAAGAGCACGCCGATTATGTTGAAGAACACGTTGATGAGAATTGTTGCCCATTCGGGAAGATTCTTTGCGCGGAAGCCTTCGTTGAAGATTGCGCTGACGCTGAAGAAGATTCCGAAGAAGAGTGCGTATCTCATCATTGTGGGAAGCATTTCGATGTTGAACACCTTGATTGCGAGAGTCCAGATTCTGAAGTCAACGGTCCATGCTTGCCAGTTGATATAGGTGACGATATACACGCTTGCAACCGCGATTATGCCGAGAAGCAAAGTCTTTGCAAGTCCGACGATACCGGTTTGAACCTTTGCGGGAGCAAACGGATTTTCGGTGTGTGCGGACGCTTCTTCTTTGTATCTGAAGCGATTGACCGTGCCGTTGATTGCCCACAGGAAGAGCACGACTGCAAGTGCGAAGAGTGCGGTGCAGACTGCCCATACGCACACCCAGTTGGTCGTATCCTGCGGATAGAGTTGGGTGTTGGGGAAGAACTTCTTGCCGAATTCGGTGCAAATCGGTTGAATGGTGAGTCCCGAGAAGATTGCCACTGCGATTGCGCCTATCCAGTAGGTCAGGTGCTTTTGCACGCCGTGAAGCGGAGCGGGTTCGAGCGGCTTGTTTCCGACCCAAACCATTTCGCCGTTTTCGTTTGCGACTTGTTCGCCGACTGCGATGGACTTGAAGAATCTCGTTTTGAGAAGGAGTCCGACGAGCGGGAAGAGCATTGCGATGACTGCGATGAGACCGAGAAGCGAGAATGCTTCTTTAAGCCACCAGGTTTGTTTGCCTTCTGCAATGTATTTGTGTCCGTTCGGAGTGCCGAATGCGTTGTAGAAGAAGTTTACGACAGCGTTTGCGCCTTCCACGGATTCGTGGTTTTGCGGGTGAACGCCTGCGATTTCGTATATTGCGCGGAAAGTTCCGTCAACTGCTTGTCCGCCTTCGGGAGTGACGAGCACGCCGCCGTCTGCGGTTTGTTTGTAGATGCCTTTGTTGACGATGGTGTCATCTGCGGTGAGACCAAGGAACGTTTTTGCGGTGGTCGTGTTGAGATAATCTCTTGCGATCGTGCCGCCGTTTTCTCTCGTGGTGAAGAAGAATTCGTCGTCTTTTGCTTTAAGGAAGCCGACGGACACGTTGCTGCCTGCGCCCATAAACGAACTCCATGCTTGCATCAAACCTGCAGAGACGATGCCGACGTTTTTGTCTGCCGCAAGAGTAGCAGCTGTGGTGTAGCCGCCCATCGAGTGACCTGAAATACCGATTTTGGATTTGTCGACGATGTCAAGGTTGTAGAGATACTTTGCAGAATCGTACAAGCCGTTGGTTGCCATCATTGCGTTTTGGCTGCCGCTGTTGTCGTAGTTGCCGTGGCCTTCGCGGTCGACGGTGAGAACAATGAATCCGCGACGAGCAAGTTCGATTGCGTTTTGAAGTTGCATTTCACGGTTGTTGAGATATCCGTGAGTGAGAACGACTGCCGGGAGCGGATTTTCGGGGCTTGCGTCCTTGGGGACGAACAATATACCCGACACCACTTTTCCTTTGACGGCGGTTTCGGTTTCGACGGGCGTTCCGTCTTCTCCGACCGTCGTAGTCGTGATAGTTCCCGTGTTGGTTTCGTCTCTAAGGTCGGTTACGGTCACTTTGAAACCGTCCGATTGAATGCACGAAGCACAGAAACTGCTTACGAAAATAACGAGCAGGCAAACGACAAGAAAAATAAGGTTAACTTTGTTTTTCTTGCAGAAATTTGCAAGGTTGTTTTTTACGTAATCCATAATTTTCTCCTTATAATATATTTTTTTTATAGTTTGTTTTTAAGGGGCGCAGCGCCCGAGACCTATCGGTCTTTATGTTCGGATTTTTAATACATTTTTAATATACATTTTGTCAAAAAAGATTTCAATTGACAATTCTGCACTCTTGGTGTAAAATTTTATTGTAGAAATTAGACTACAAATTGTATTGTAAGGACACAAAGGCGTAAAAATGAAGAGTAGATTTGAAGAATTCATAGAAATCGACAAGTTTCGCAAGGCACTCGGATACGTCTCAAGAGCCACAGGAATGGCGTTTTCGGTGCTCGATCCGCTTGGAAACGTCATAATTTATCCGATGAACGAGTCGGATTTTTGCAAAGAAGCGCGCAAGGACTCGAAAGTGACCGCGCAGTGTGTGGACTGTATAGTCCACTCCGCAATTGCCGCCGCAAAAAGCAAGCGCACGCACTTTTTCAAATGTCAATACGGACTTTTGGAATTCGTCGTGCCCATTTTCATCAACGGCGAATACGTTTCGGCAGTGTGCGGCGGTGAAGTGCGCACGGACATCGACGACGCGGTGGATTACGTCTATCCGCAAGAAGAATTCGATCCGAAACTGCAAGAGTTATTCGACAATTTCAGAGTGGTGGAGAAAGACCGCTATTATGCCGCTACGAAACTCATCGAAATGATGGTCAACAATCTGTCGAGCCTCGATATGATGATGAAAATCACAAAAGTGAACGTTGACACCGAAAAAGTCGATTCGCGCGTCAAAACCGCCGTCGATTATATTCACGAAAACTATGCGTCGAAAATCACACTTGCACAACTTGCAGAGATGTCGTACGTCAGCGAGAACTATTTCTCGAAACTCTTTATGCGCGTGATGAAACAAAACGTAACTGACTATATTGCGAATTACCGCATTGAAAAGGCAAAGGAATATCTTCTTCAGACGGACCTTAAAGTCGGCAAAATCGCGGAAATGGTCGGATTTGAAGACCCTGCGTATTTCCACCGTATGTTCAAGAAGTTCACGGGCACGACTCCGCATCAATTCCGCACTGTGATGGGCATCTGACGCGCGCGCATACGCATACAATAAATATCGGGCAAGAAAGCCATTGCCGCTTTTTTGCAAATACAAATGCAAAAATAACTTGCCATTTGGATATAATATGGTATAATCAATTCACCAAAAGCGTTTGATTGTTACGCGATTTGGGGGTGTTTTTGGATTCGACACTCAGTTTTAGGCGGTATAAGCACGTCGTAGGCTCGGCTACGTTATCAACGGAAACTTAAAATTAAATGCAAAAAACAATCAAAAGAGCTCCAACATGGAGTTCGCTCTTGCTGCGTAATTAACTAGTCAGCACGTCGCCGCAAGGTTTTCTGTTCCCTTGCCAAGCGGCGTCAGAAAAACAGACAACGCGACTTGATTGCTCGGTAGGGTCGTTGTCATCACGAGCTTATCAAACGGCGGTTTGCAAATGAACCAAAGGGCGAAACATTCAATCATTTGCTAAACGTGTAGAAAGTGCCGAAGACGGCTGTTTGGACCGGGGTTCAAATCCCCGCACTTCCACCACAAAAAAGACAAGTCGAACCCCGTTCGACTTGTCTTTTTTATGTTTTCTTTTGCGGGAATTATGCGATTTTATAAAATCACATCACGGCAATGCCGTGTGAACCCCTTTCGGCTGCACGCGATTGACCTACGGTAACAATCGCTGATGGGCAAATCCCTGCACTTCCACCAAAAACCTGAAAACCGTGTTTCTAACACGGTTTTTTCTTTTGTTTTCAGTGCGGTGATTGCACGATTTTGTTAAAATCGTGCCGTTGCTTTGCAACGTGAACCCCTTTCGGCTGCACGCGATTGACCTTCGGTAACAATCGCTGATGGACAAATCCCCGCACTTCCACCAAAAACCTGAAAACCGTGTTTCTAACACGGTTTTTCTTTTGTTTTCAGTGCGGCGATTGCACGATTTTGTTAAAATCGTGCCGTTGCTTTGCAACGTGAACCCGCGGTGTACCGGGCTGACGCTGCGCTATGCGAGTAAACTCGCGCGCTTGCTATTACGCTCCTTTGTCGCTACAAATCCC
>CALGEU010000227.1 GCA_937881285.1 uncultured Clostridia bacterium
TTGCAGTCTTTGCAATCCATTTCTTTGCCGCTCTTTGCGCGGGACTTTGTCGTTTTGGTGGATTTGGGTTCTGCGCAATGGCAGTTTTCGGTTTTCTTGGTTTGCTTCGTAGCAGTCTTTGCCATAAAATTTTTCTCCTTTTCGGCATTTGCCGTTTTGAATTTTGCTCCGTTGTCGGATTGATTGTATTATGGCGAAAACATACGCTTTATATACTCTTGCGCTGAAAAAAATTTGTGGTATAATATGGATATGGTAAACATAGGAAACAGTTGGGATTCTATCCTGAAAGAAGATTTTGAAAGCGAAAACTATCAGAACTTGCGCAAGTTTCTGGCGCAGGAATATCGCACACGCGTGATATACCCCGATATGCACGACATTTTCAACGCACTCAAATACACGCCGTACGAAAACGTCAAAGTGGTCATTCTCGGGCAAGACCCCTATCACGGCGCGGGACAGGCTCACGGCATGTGCTTTTCGGTGAAACCCGACGTCCCTGCTCCGCCGTCTCTTGTCAACATATTCAAAGAAATCGAGACCGACGTGGGCGTGAAAAACAAATCTCCGTATCTCGTTCCGTGGGCAAAACAAGGCGTTCTTCTTCTAAACACGGTGCTTACGGTGCGCGAAGGTCAACCCAACTCGCATAAGGACAAAGGCTGGGAAGTGCTGACTGACAGCATAATAAGAAAACTCAACGCAAGAAAAGAGCCTATCGTGTTTATGTTGTGGGGCGGAAACGCGCGCTCCAAAAAGTCGCTCATAACTTCTTCTCAACACCTGATTCTCGAATGTCCGCACCCGTCTCCGCTGTCGGCGTACGCAGGCTTTTTCGGATGCAAACACTTCTCGAAATGCAACGCGTTTTTGAAAGCGCACGGAGAAGAACCTATAGACTGGCGAACTGACGTATAACCGCCTGTCTCAAACAAAAAATAAATATTCAGGAAGGATAAACTATGAACATCGAAAGAATCAACGAACTTGCCCGCAAGGCAAAAACCGTCGGACTTACGGATGAAGAAAAACAAGAGCAGGCAAAACTGCGCAAAGAATATATCGCAAGCGTCGTGGGAGATTTGAGAAATCAACTTGACAACACCTACGTGCTCGACGAAAACGAAAACAAAGTGAAAATCACCGCGTACAACTCCAAAGAGAAAGAAAAAGAAGCGGAAAACAAAGACGAAAAATAATCTGATTCCGCCGCATATTTCATTCTCGTTTTTCGCAATCGGATTTGCGAAATTTTGACTTGTAAAACTACGACGATTGTTTTATAATATAAACCTAATAAACACCAAGGAGTTTTTCTCTATGGAAAGATTTTACACCGTCGACATCAACGGATACAAAGAAGATTTGCCTATACTTCCCCTGCCAAACGGGATAAGCATCTGTTTTTTCAACCTGCACGGCAACGTTGAACTGACCGAGCATTGCGGAAAAGAACTTGCAAAACTTCTCGGCGGATGCGACGTAGTGCTTACGGCAGAATCAAAAGGACTTCAACTGAGCCACGTCATCGCGCGCGAACTCGGACAAAAATATTACGCGGTGTGCCGCAAGAGCAAAAAACTCTATATGCAGGACGGCATCGAAGCAACCGTACAATCAATAACGACGGGCGGAGAGCAAACGCTGTATCTGTCAAAGCACGACGCAGACCTTCTCAAAGGCAAAAAAGTGGCAATCGTCGACGACGTTGTATCAACCGGCGGAAGCCTTCGCGGACTTGAAAAAATCGTCAATCTCGCAGGCGGTGAAATCTATAAAAAGGCTTTCGTGCTTGCAGAAGGCGACGCGGCAAACCGCGACGATATAGTGTATCTTGCAAAGATTCCTATCATCACGGACTAAAATCAAAAACGAATATAAATTGCAAAATCGGCATTTAACAATGCCGATTTGTATTGTTAAACGCTAAATTCAGCAACAAGGTGCTTATGCTCGAACTGTTGATGCCTGCGGGCAATCTCAAAAAACTCAAAACCGCTTTCCACTTCGGCGCAGACGCCGTCTATATCGGCGGAAAGGCTTTTTCTTTGCGCGCGTTTGCGGACAATTTCACAAACGAAGAGATTGCCGAAGCGACGAATTACGCTCACTCGCTCGGCAAAAAAGTGTACGTCACCGTAAACATTTTTGCAAGAAACGCCGACCTTGAAAGCGCAAAATCATACTTTGAGTTTTTGCAAAGAGCAAACGTTGACGCGGTGCTTATCTCTGACATAGGCCTTGTGTCTCTTTGCAAAGAAGTTGCGTCGAATCTTACCATTCATCTTTCAACGCAGGCAAATACGACAAATCTTCTTGCCGTGAAATTCTGGCGGTCAATGGGCGTAAAGCGCGTCGTGCTTGCAAGAGAGTTGTCTTTGGACGAAGTGCTTGAAATTCACAACGCCGTGCCCGATATGGAACTGGAAGCGTTCGTGCACGGAGCAATGTGCATGAGTTATTCGGGAAGATGTCTTCTCTCCACCTACTTTGCAAATCGCTCGGCAAATCGCGGCGCATGCATACAACCTTGCAGATGGGGATACCGCATAACCGAGACCGAACGTCACGCATCGAAGCCGCTTGACATAGAACAGGACGAGCGCATGACATACTTCATGAACAGCCGTGATTTGCGGCTTTTGCGCCATATCCCCGAAATAGCAAACTCGGGCATCGTATCTTTGAAAGTCGAAGGCAGAATGAAGAGCGAATTTTACGTCGCAACGGTTGCAAATGCTTATAGAAAAGCGATTGACGAATATCTTGCAACGGGAAGAATCGAACACGTCGACGAATACGACGCACTGCTCGAAACGGTTGCGCACCGCACATACACCGACGCATACTTTGACGGCGACAATCTTGACACGGTATGTCTTGACGAAGGACAATCCCCCGAAAAATACGTCTTCACCGCCGTCGTGCAGAACTGCGCAAACGGCGTTGCAACCGTCGAAATGCGCAACCGCTTCCGCACGGGTGACGTCGTGACAGTTCTGTCGCCAAATGCCGATATTGCTTACAAATCGTTTACGATAGGCGCAATCACCGACACCGTTCAGAACACAGTTACGAACGACGCAAAATACGTGCAGCGAATATATACGATAGATTGCCCGTATGCGCTCGAACAAGGCGATATTCTTCTTATATAAAACCTAATTTATAATATATATAATATCAATAAATTACCGTCGGAAATGTCGTTGAAGACCGACGTTGCTAATATAAAAGTATAAATCTTACGAAACGTTTTATGACATCAAAAAAGGCACGCAGCAGCGTGCCTTTTTTCATTCGTTTGTCGTTATACCGCGTCGGGTGTCGGCGGAGCATCTGCGCCGACTGTCACGTCGGCGTCGTTTGCATTGTCTGCGTTTTCCGCGGGCGTATCTTCATTGTTTCCGTCTCCGTTTGCGCGATTGACACGGTCGCGTGCGATTTCGCTGCGATTGCGCGTCTTTTCGCCCATCTCTCTGCAAACGCCTGCCGCAATGATAAGCACTGAGCCGATTGCGCCGAAGATGCAGAGCCAGTTGCGAAGTCCGACCACGTTGATGACAGCCATGAGAAGATTGTCGCTGTCAACCCACGTTGCCTGCATGTAGCCGAGCATACCGTAAGGTGCGTTCATAGAGAAGAGATTGACTGCGAGATTGCCGTCGTCATCGAAGCAAAGTCCGATATTGAGACCTGCGCCGCCCGTTGCTTCTTTGACCACTACGTCGATAAGGTCTTTCTGAACGAGACCGCCGAGTGCGTCAACGAGAGTGGGAAGTTGTTCGATGAGTTTTTGTATTGCCGTCGTGATAACGTCGCCTGCAAGCGCATTGATATCAACGGAAGCAATGGACATCGGATCACCGAGCATATCGAGAACGAGCCACTTCATCGGGCGTTTGGTCACGCCGTTTTCATACATCATCCAACCGTCTTCGTTGAAGCCGTATTTGACGGTGATTTCGTTTCCGTTTTCGTCCATGAGTTTGCCGTCGTAAAGGAATTCACCGCCGTTTGCAACGAATTCAGCCACTTTGTCGGGGTCATAAAGTTGATACAGGCAGTTGCCGTCTTCGGTGAAACGAACTTCGCCCGTTGCGTCGTCATAACCGCCTTGCGTGTATTCCCAACCGCCGTTGAGAATGAGACGAAGGACTACGGGGATAGTCATACGACCGTTGACCTGTGCGTAGAGAAGAAGCGGATCGTCGAAGGTGTTGTATCCGTCATGGTTGAAACTGTCGTAGTTTGCCTGGAACAACGCTTTGACTCTTGCGTCTCTGAAACCGGTCTTGAGCATGCCTTCGTAATCGAAGTTGGAGTAGATATAGTCAACGATCGAGAGTGCGAACGCACGACGTTGCACGTTGTTCACGAAAGCGTAATCGTAGTCGTTGAGCACGTAGTTGGTGTATACGAAGTTGTAGAGTTCGTATCTTCTGGGCGCTTTCTTTTCAAGAACGTCGATGACTTGCGACTTGATAGTCTTTATATCGTAGTCGCGCATATATGCGTCGTAAACGTTTTGAATATCCTGATTGTAGTATCTGATGAACGTGCCGTTGTCTTCTTCGCGCTTGGAGAGCGTCGTGTAGGAGAAATCGCCGTGGTCGGCAATACGGTTGCCGTCATAGTTGTTAAGGTTGCCGTTGAGCACGTTGTACATAATGAAGTCGCGCTCGAGTTTTGCGTTCTTCTCTGCCTGTTCCGCTCCGAGATAGAACACGTCTTCGCAATAAAGCGTGTTTTGCGTTGCCTTTGCGATTACGTCGGGGACGATGTAAGTGAAAAGCAAACCCATGCCCGTTGTCAGACACACGAACGCAATGAGAATTTTGACCGTTTGCGTTCTTATACTGCTCTTTGTTTTCTTTCTTTCGACGACGAGAACTACGGTCAAGAACACGAGACCGAGAACTCCTGCGAAAATCGTGCCGACAAACGGCCACACTCCGTAGTACGGCAAAAGTTTGTAGCACTTAACGCCGAGCACGAGAGATACGATGATTATCGGAAGATATGCGAGCAAATAGATGACGACAGACGCCACCGTGTAAATGACCGACGTCTTGAATTGTTGCTTTTTGGTGCGGTCGCTGACGGGGAAAGACGGAACGTCTGTTTCGTCCGCTTCGGAAGAATAACTGTCGAGTTCCGTTTTTTCGACTGCTTGTTCTTCGACTGCCGCTTCGTTTTCGATTGCCTGAACGTCTACGAGATGTTTCTTACTCATATTACAGCACCCCCTTATCCGTATTTTCTTGCGCAGGCAAGGCTTCGTCTCCTATGGGAGCGTCTGCCGCCTGTTCGGATTGAGAATCGACGACGTTTTCCGTCGTTTCGTTCTCGGACGTCGCTAATTCGTCGGTTTGCGTGCCTTTTTTGACTTTCTTTGCACGCGCTTTGCGTTCTTTGACGACGAGTTGACCAGTTGCGTATTCGATTTCTTTCTCTTGCGCCACGAAACTCATAGCGTAGAACAACACCACGATACCCGTGAAGAGCAAAATCATATCGCGCGCCGAGTAAATCGGATAAAATTCCGGTTTATAGGAAAGATCCGCTTTGAGTTGTCGCACTGCGGTGAGATCTGCAAGTCCGAGTGCGGACGGATAAGAACCCGTGCCAAGATTGTCGCCGATAAGAACCGAGCCTATCATTCCGCCGTATGCAACCGCTTCGTATTCCGCTCTCTGATATTGTTTGAGCGCGGCACTTGCGGCAATATATTCTTCGTTGGTGCTTTCTTCCCAACCGTAGAATTCCCACACGGGTTTGATGACGGGAGATTGATAATAATAAAGCGAAGAAAGGACGTTTGTGAGTATTGCGGAAATGTCGATTGCCGCATTGTAGTCTTCGTCGAAGAGCGGAATTTGCATGCCGCCGATTTCGAGTCCTTTGTACGTCACACCGTCAATCTTAATATCCTTGATGAGCAAACCGCCGAGCGCACTGCCGATGGTGTTGTCAACGAGAATTGATTTGAGATTGACACCGAATTTGCCGAGCAAACCGTTGATTGCGGTGTTAAGGAACTCGCTCAAATGGTCAAGGTCAAAAGCGTAGTCGCTGTTTTCGTCGTCAATAACTTTGTCCGAGAAATCGATGTCGAGAAGAACGTCGCCACCGTCGCTGACTTTTGCGGGATTCGTGCCGATTGCGCCTGCTCCGTTGTCTTTGACGAGTGCGAGATAGAGATTGTCTCTCGTGACGCCGAACACGTCGGTTGCGCCCGCATAAGCAAGCACGATATAAATGTCTTTGATTTCAACGGAATCGGAAATGCCGAGTGCCGGTTTCACGTAATCGACGACGGTTGCCATCGTCTCGTCGTTTTTAATGATGTCGTTTGCAAAACTCATGCCGTTCTGAAGTTTTTCGAGAATAGGTCTGAGTATTTCGCCGACGCCGAAGTTGTCCGCAACGTCGATAAGACCGCTTCCACCGTCTTCGTTGGTTTTGAGAAGGAAGTCGAAAAGACTGTTGTTGCCCAAAAGTGCGCCGAGTTTTGCGACAATAGAATCGAGTCTGCGTCTCGTCATAGAGAAACGACCTGCAACTTCGATTTCCTGATTGTAAACCGCTTGCAACCACGGTTCTGCATAATTGCCGTCCGGATCGGGGATAAGACCTTGATAGTACGCGTCGCGCATAGATTCCGCTTCTTCGTACAAAATCTCCACCTGATTGCTGTATTTCTCTGCGATTGCTTTGCCTTCGTAATAGTCTTCGAGAATTTCGAGCATATTGTAGATGCTGAACACCCAGCCGTCCGAAAGCATGCCGTTTGAATTGTAGATGCCTTTGCCGTAAACGCCGTCGGTGATTGCCGATTTGTCAACGGTCGTGCCGTTTTCGTATTGCGTGCCGACGGGCATCATGTCTTTGGTGTACCAAACGTAAATATTATCGCCGGCTTTTGTCTGTCTTTCTTTGTACCAGTAATGGGAATAGACTTTGCCGTTGATTTCGAGTTGACCGTTGCCGTTGGGTGCAAGTCTTATGATTTGATTGCCTTCGATTTGTTTTGTGATTTCACCGTCGCCGACAAAATTGTTGCCGCTTCCGCTCACGTCAAGGTCGTATCCGCCCGTGGTGGAATTAAACTTGAAACTGATATCGACGCCCTGCACTCCGTCATCGTCCACAACGTTCCAGTAACTTACGGGTTTGTTTGCGATGTTGCCGGCAGTGCCGCCCTTGTCCGCGCCTTCCATCTCGACGTTGTAAACCGTCTTGATGAGATTGATTTTCTCAATGAGATTGAGCGTATCGTTTTTCTTGATGGCGTTTGACGAAAGCGTACGATAATATGAAAGTTGGGTTTTGTAGTCGTTTATGACCACGCCGCTCTGCGCATTGTTTTGCATGTCCGTGATTTTGGCGTCGAACACGGTGTCCATGATAAGCACCGAACCGAACATAACCACGAGCGTTGCGGCAAGCACTGCAAGCATTCTCACTCTCGTGCTTTTTACGGTCTTGCTGAGCACGATGTGAATGATGGAAATAATCACCCAAAGCGCGCACGCAATCCAGAAACCGTAAAGCGCCGGCGCAGTGAGATACGCTTCGATTTGTTTGAAGATTCCCATTGCGGTCGTCGTCGTGGTTTCGCCCATGAACGGGTCGTGACCGAGAAACTTTATCGCGGAAAGAAATACCGTGACAAGGAACAGCGGAAGGCCAAGCGAGTAGAACACCACTTTGAGCACTCTGAAAAGTTTGACCTTTTTGAACTGTTTATTTTGGCTCATAACTTTCTCCTTTCTTTACTTCAAGCACGCCTGCGCGCGTGAGCGGGCGCACCTTAAAATAATTTAACATTTATATGATAACATATCGAAACTTATATTTCAATACGATTTTGAAGAATTTTTCGCGTCTTAATATTTTGTGCATACGCACTTCTTCCGACACAATTTATGCGTTTTTTCGGCAAAAAATCACGATACAACTCGCAAATTTTGTGTGCATATCCGTCGATTTCGCGTTTTATATCAATCAACGAACGGGGCTTGATTTTATTTTTATGTTGATTTTGCCACTTTGTGAGTATATTATTTTATTTAGGACGAACGAAAGTTCTGCCAAGGAGGAAAATATGTCATACATCAGTGAAGTCATCGAAAAGACCGAATTGCAAAACCCGAATCAACCGCAATTTATGCAGACGGTCAAAGAAGTTCTCTCGTCTCTGACTCCCGCAATCGAGCAAAACGAGAGCGTTATGCGCAAAAACGTCATTCTCGAACGCATAGTCGAACCCGAAAGACAAATCATCTTCCGCGTTCCCTGGATGGATGACAACGGCGTATATCACGTAAACCGCGGATACCGCGTGCAATTCAACAACGCAATCGGACCTTTCAAAGGCGGACTTCGTTTCCAGAAAGACGTCAATCTCGACACCATGAAGTTTTTGGGCTTCGAGCAGACTTTCAAAAACTCGCTCACTTCTCTGCCCATGGGCGGCGCAAAAGGCGGCGCGGATTTCGACCCCACCGGCAAAAGCGATTCCGAAATCATGCGTTTCTGCCAGTCTTTCATGACTGAACTTTATCGCTATATCGGACCGGATATGGACGTTCCGGCAGGCGATATGGGCGTCGGCGGAAGAGAAATCGGATATCTTTTCGGACAATACAAAAAAATCGTCGGCGCATACGAAAACGGCGTTCTCACAGGCAAAGGTTTGAGTTTCGGCGGCTCTCTCATTCGCCCCGAAGCAACCGGTTTCGGCGCAACTTACTTCCTTGACGAAGTGCTCAAACACGAAGGCGAACAACTCGCAGGCAAGACTTTCTGTCTCTCCGGTTTCGGCAACGTGGCATGGGGCGCGGCAAAGAAAATCTCCGAACTCGGCGGCAAGGTCATCACCCTTTCGGGTCCCGACGGATACATCGTTGACAACGACGGCGTCAGCGGAGAAAAAATCGATTATATGCTCGAAATGCGTGCATCTAACCGCAACAAAGTGCAAGATTACGCAGACAAATTCGGTTGCGAATTCGTCGCAGGCAAGAAGCCTTGGGGCAACGTCAAAGCAGACATCTATATGCCCTGCGCAAGACAAAACGAAATCCTTCTCGAAGATGCGCAAGCAATGGTCAAACTCGGCGTACCAGTACTCAACGAAGTCGCAAATATGCCGACCACCAACGAAGCAATCGCATTCTTGCAATCTCACGGCGTGCTCGTAACTCCGTCAAAGGCTGTCAATGCGGGCGGCGTGGCAACGAGCGGTCTTGAAATGTCACAAAACAGCGAACGTCTTGCATGGACGCGTGAAGAAGTGGATGCAAAACTCAAACAAATCATGAAAGGCATTCACACTCAAATCTGCGACGCACTCAACGCATACGGCATGGATTACAATCTCGTTGCAGGCGCAAACCTTGCGGGATTCAAGAAAGTTGCCGATGCTATGATTGCAGAAGGCGTGTGCTGATAAAGTTTTCACACAAAAAAAGACGATGCTGATAGCATCGTCTTTTTTATTCTTCGAATAAGTTTTCGTTTCTGGTGTGGG
>CALGEU010000228.1 GCA_937881285.1 uncultured Clostridia bacterium
TTGTATCGTTGTCGCTGATGTGAATTACGCTGCCGCAGTTGCTACACACCAGATGCAAATGCCCCGAACAAAAAGCGGTTTTGTTCAGTCGATACAAGGATTTGCTGCCGTCTTTTGTCAATTCGCGAATGACTCTATGGTTTTGGACAAGTTTGTCGAGATTTCTATACACAGTGCTTATGCTTACTCCGTCGTTTTTCACTGCGACAAAAATGTCGTCTGCGGTCATATAATCACTGTCAGCGAGTGCATCCAATATGAGTTTTCTCTGTTTTGTCGTGTAATCTTTCAAATCGTGCCTCGATAACATTTGCGATTCATTTGCATATGTTATAACAAAACCTTGCGTGGTTGTCAATACAAATTGAAAAAAAATCAAAAAAAACATCGCATAGAAAAACGCTCGCAGCGAACTGCGAGCGTTTCGATTTTTAACATAATACTGCCGTATACATTCTTGTTGTTTTATGCAATTATTGCACATTTTTTATATGATGTTTTTTTGCAACCTTCATGTATTTACTTATTTACTTTCACATCGTTTCTGCACTGAATTTGCATGCTTTTTTTGCACAATCTATACAATACTACAGTTCTTTGCTTGTGAACGTAAGCGGCAATATTTCTTTTAGCGTATAGACTTTGAAGTCGTCGGGAGTGCCGAGTATCACTTTGAAATCGTCATCGCAAAACTCTGCCATAACCTGACGACACACTCCGCACGGTGCGCAAAGCGGTGACGTCTCTCCGCTTCTTCCGCCAACGATTGCGATACATTCAAACTCTTTTTCGCCTTCGCTGACTGCTTTCGCAAACGCCGTACGTTCGGCGCAAATAGTCGGCGAAAACGCCGCGTTTTCTATGTTGCAACCTGTGTATTCTTTTCCGCTCTTGCCAACGAGAACCGCTCCGACTCTGAAGTTTGAATACGGCACGTGCGAGAAAGCACGCATGTCGTTTGCAAGACTCATAAGTCTTTTATAATCAGCCATAACTTTCTCCTTTTCGTTGATATTATTTGTCAATGACTTCAGCAAGGAAACTCTCTCCTGCCGTGTCCTGCTTGTCTTGACCAAGATAGTCGAGCACCGTTGCGCTGATGTCTGCAAAAGTGGGGCGAGTGCCGAGATTTACGCCGTGTTTGATATGCTTGCCGCAAATTATCATCGGCACATACTCGCGCGAATGGTCGGTTGACGGCGTTGCGGGATCGCAACCGTGATCCGCCGTGATGATAAGAATATCGTCGTCACGCATATTCGGCAAAAACTGACCGAGTTGCACGTCAAATTCCGTCATTGCGTTGGCATAGCCTGCGATGTCGTTGCGATGACCGTATTTCATATCGAAATCCACGAGATTGACGAAACAAAGTCCTTCAAAATCGCGTTTTTGGATGTCGAGCGTCACTTCCATGCCGTTTGTATTGCTCGTTGTACGGTTGGATTCGCTCACGCTCTTGCCTGCAAATATGTCGTATATTTTGCCGACGGAGATGGTGGCAAGCCCGTGTTGTTTCAATACGTCGAGCATCGTCGTGTGCGGCGGAACAAGCGAGTAGTCATGCCTGTTCGGCGTGCGAGTATATGGCCACTCTCCTGTGAACGGACGAGCTATAACTCTTCCCACACCGTGTTCGCCTTGCAGAATTTCGCGTGCTATTTCGCAATATCTGTACAATTCGGGCACGGGAACGTAGTCTTCGTGCGCCGCAATCTGAAATACGCTGTCGGCTGACGTGTACACGATAAGCGCGCCGGTTTCTATGCTTTCTTTGCCGTAGTCTTTGATGACTTCCGTGCCGGAATAGGGCTTGTTGCAAAGCGTTTTGCGTCCAGTACGTCTTTCAAATTCGTCGATGACTTCTTTCGGAAAACCGTTCGGATAAGTCGGAAGCGGCTTCGGAGAGATAATGCCTGCGATTTCCCAGTGACCTATGGTTGTATCTTTGCCCATAGACGTCTCTTTCATACGCGCGAAACTGCCTTTCGGGTTTTCCACTCCGCCACCGACGCCTTCGATGTTGAACAATCCTAAATCCACGAGATTCGGGCAGTTGAAATGCGAATCTTTTCTTATTACTCCCAGCGTGTTGCTGCCTTCGTCGTGCCAAAGATACGCGTCGGGCATTTCGCCGCAACCGCAACTGTCAAGCACGATTATAAAAACTCTTTTGCTCATAATTCTCCTTTTTGTCGACTGCACCGCGATTTTGCAAAGCGGTCGATGTTCAAATTCAAATTTTGATTATGTTTTTTATTATATTTCTTTTCTTGCGCCGTTACGCAAGTTCGAGTGCTATTTCCATCATTTTGGTGAAAGAATTTTGTCTTTCTTCCGCCGTCGTGTTTTCTTCGGGATAGATGAAACTGTCGCTCACGGTGCAGATACAAAGTGCTTTTTTGCCCGCTCTTGCCGCATTGCAATAGAGCGCGGCGGATTCCATCTCAACGCCGAGAACCCCCATCTTTGCCCATTCCATACCGCTGTTCGCGTCGTCGTAGAACATATCCGACGAGAAGATGTTTCCCACCTTATAATTTACGCCTTTCTTTTCGCAAAGGTCTGCCGCTCTGCGCACAAGATCAAAGTCCGCAATCGGGCAGAAAGTGCCGGGCAGATTGTATTGCATTGCGTAATTTCCGTTGGTGCAAGCACCCATTGCGATGATTATGTCTCTTGCGTGCAAGTCTTTGTCGAAAGAGCCGCACGAACCGATGCGAATTATGTTTTTCACGTCGTAGAAATTGAAGAGCTCATACGAATAAATGCCGATTGACGGTTGTCCCATGCCCGACGCCATCACGGAAACGCGTTTGCCTTTGTAGTAGCCCGTGTATCCGTTGACTCCGCGCACGTTGTTGACAAGCACTGCGTCATCGAGAAAATTCTCCGCGATAAACTTTGCGCGAAGGGGGTCTCCCGGCATAAGAACGGTGTCTGCGAAATCGCCGAGTTTTGCTGTTATGTGTGGGGTTGGAACTGCCATAGTTTTTTCTCCGTTATTTTTATTTTATTCACCGAACAAGCATTTGATTATGTCGTTTTGCATATATAAAACTTTGTTTCGGTGAGTTTGCGCATATTTGCATACGTCACTTCGTTTTGTTTTTGCATGCACATATTCGCATATTTTCAAAAGACCTTATATGCCGATATGCGCATATATCGAACGCTTCGATTTTCACTTGCACATATCTTCATTTTTGCCGTCAATCAATAAGAGCCTTCTTCCGCTTCCTGTTTCTTGACGATTTTGACGATGCGGCTCGTGCCGAGTCTTTCTGCGCCGAGTCTTATAAACTCTTCTGCGTCTTCCATAGACGAAATGCCGCCTGCCGCTTTCATCTTCACTCCTTCCCCGATGTTTTCAGAGAACAGTTTGATGTCTGCAAACGTTGCGCCGGCCTTTGAAAAGCCTGTCGAAGTCTTTATGAAATCTGCGCCCGCTTCGGTCACGATACGGCACATTTTGATTTTTTCTTCGTCGGTGAGAAGACACGTCTCGATAATGACTTTGAGAATCTTGTTGCCGCACGCTTTTTTGAGCGTCTTGATTTCATTGAGCACGTATTCGTCGTCCCCTGCTTTGAGAGCTCCGATGTTGATGACCATATCGATTTCGTCCGCGCCGTTTGCGAGTGCGTCTTTCGTTTCAAACTCTTTCACAGCCGTGGTGTTGTAGCCGTTTGGGAAACCGATGACCGTGCATATTGCAAGTCTGTCGCCGACGTATTCTTTTGCTTTTTTCACGTAGCACGGCGGAATGCACACCGACGCCGTCTGATATTTCATGCCGTCGTCGCAAATTGCTTTGATGTCGTCCCACGTTGCCGTTTGCGCAAGCAAGGTGTGGTCGCATTTGCTCAATATAGTTTTAACGTCCATAGTTAATATCCTGCCTTATTATATTTATTTGCCGAGTTTTGAGAGTTCCACCGCGATTTTCGATGCAAGAACCGCGTTGTTAAGCACGAGTTTGATATTGCTTTCAAGGCTCTCTCCGCCCGTGATTTTCTGAATTTTGTCAAGCAAAAACGGAGTTATGTCTTTGCCCTTTACACCTTTTTCGTCCGCTTCCTTCACCGCTTCTTTTATGACGGTTTCAATATATTCCGCGTCCATAGAGTACTGCTCGGGAATGGGATTGCAAATCAGCATACCGCCACCCAAATCGAGTGCGTCTTTTGCATATATGGCACGTGCGACTTCACTCGGCGTATCCATTCTTTGCGTAAGTTTGAATCCGCTCTTTGACGTGAAAAACGCAGGCAATTCGTCTGTTCCGTATCCGACGACTGCGACGCCTTTCGTTTCGAGATATTCGAGCGTAAGTCCCAAATCGAGTATGCTCTTTGCACCTGCGCACACGACGTTGACGGGAGTACGGGCGAGTTCTTCAAGGTCGGCGGAAATGTCCATAGTCTTTTCCGCTCCCCTGTGCACTCCGCCGATTCCGCCCGTTGCAAACACCTTTATGCCTGCCATATGGGCAAACATCATAGTCGTTGCAACCGTAGTTGCGCCGTCAAGCCCTTTCGACACGACGAACGGGACGTCTCTTCTCGACGTCTTCGTTACGGTTAGACCTGCCTTGCCGAGATGCTCGATTTCGTCTTTAGAGCAACCGACCGTTATGACGCCTTGAATGATTGCGATAGTCGCAGGCACTGCGCCGTTGTCTTCGACGGTCTTTTCGACGGTCAAAGCGGTTTCGACGTTTTTGGGATACGGCATACCGTGCGATATAATAGTAGATTCGAGAGCGACGACGGGTTTGCCGTCCGCTATCGCTTGTTTCACTTCTTCGGAAATCTTAATTGTACAATTCATTTTCTTTTCTTCCTTGTCGTTTTCTTTCCGTTTTTGCCTTGTTACACATCAATACACTTTTCGTGTTTTGATTTGTTTATCGATTAACTGCAACACCACACAACACAAATCGTGTTTTACGCCAACTTTAATGCGCTTATTATTTGCGGTTTTCGGACATTTTTCTTCGATTATCGCAATTTTTCAACACGTTTCGTGTTTTATATAAGTATCTGACAATCACCTTATTTTTATTGTTCGGTTGCTATGCGACGCAGTATCGCGTTGACTATCATATCGTAGGCAACATCGTTGTGTCCGCCTTCGGGAACGATTATATCGGCAAGACGTTTGCTCGGTTCGATAAAATGCTCGTGCATGGGCTTGACCGTCGTAAGATACTGTTTCACGACCGAGTCGAGACTTCTGCCCCTTTCGTTCACGTCGCGCATGATACGTCTTATTATCCTGACGTCCGCGTCCGTGTCAACGTATATCTTTATGTCGAGCATATTCACGATTTGCGGATTTTGAAACGCCATAATTCCTTCTATTATGACGACTTTCGCACTTTTGGTCTCAACCCATTCGTCGCAACGGGAGTGCGTGGAAAAATCGTAAGTCGGATGATAAACGGTCTCTCCGTTTTTGAGTTTCGCTATATGCTCGACAAGCAACGCCATATCCAACGAGTCGGGATGGTCGTAATTTATCTTGCAACGCTCTTCGTACGGCATGTCGTGATTGTCCTTGTAATAGCAATCCATGCTGAGCATCACGCTGTCTTTGCCGAACGCCTTGTGAATTCTTCTTGCGAGAGTGGTTTTGCCGCTTCCCGTTCCGCCTGCTATGCCTATGACGATACTGCTCATGTTTTTCTCCTTACAAATACAAGCCTTTGGCTTCCTGCTCGGCTTTTTTCTTGAGCCAGCACTTTCTGCACATAGCGACGTAGCGGTCGTTGCCGCCGAGACAAACCTGTTCGCCTTTGAAAACTATATTGCCGTTGTCGTCCATACGCGCGTTGACGGTGGCTTTCGCGCCGCATTTGCACACGGACTTTATCTCGCTTATAGATTCCGCAATCTCGAACAAACGTTTGCTTCCCGGGAACATATGCGTGGTGAAATCGGTTGCAAGTCCGAAACAAAGCACCGGAACGTTGAAGTCTATCACGATTTGCCCTAGTTCGTCAACCTGCTCGGGCGTCAAAAATTGACATTCATCTACGATTACGACGTTGCACGACGAGTATTCGTTCTTATAGAGTGCATACAAGTCTTCGTCCGCGCTCACCGCCAACGCCTGCGCCTGCAAGCCTATGCGAGAACGAGTTATCGTTTCGCCGTCTCGATTGTCGACTGCGGGTTTGAGAAGAAGCACTTTCATGCCGCGCTCTTCGTAATTAAACTTCGTGATTAGTGCCTGCGCCGTCTTCGAACAGCCCATTGCTCCGAACTTAAAATATAATTTCGCCATTTGTGTTTCCGTTTTTCGGTCGTATTTTGTATTCTTTTGTTATCTATGCGGTGCGCAACGAAAAACTCTTCATTGCTCTCCGCTTTGATTCCGTTTTATTCGACTCTGTCGAGAACGAGCGGTCTCTTTTTCGGTTCGTCGCTCAAAATCACGGTCGAATCGTAGAGCTTGTTGATTGCACTCTCAAATCTTTTCTCGTCAGAAGTGTACATAACCGCAAGTTCTTCGCCTTCTTTGACGTAATCTCCCGTCTTCTTTTTAAGCACGATACCGGCAGAAAAGTCGATGCTCTCTTCTTTTGTGTTTCTGCCTGCGCCGAGCAAAAGACTGGATATTCCGTATCCTTCGGTGTCGACGTGATGAATATATCCGCTCTTTTGCGCTTTCACGTTTCTTTCAAACGGCGCTTTTGCAAACTTGTCGGGATTGTCGATGAAACTTGCGTCTCCGCCTTGTGCCTTGACCATTTTTTTGAACGTTTCGAGCGCGCTCTTGTCCGCTATTGCGCCTTTAACCGCCTTTTCGCACTCTTCCATACTGCCTTTTCCCGCAAGATAAAGCATATTCGTCGCAAGGATAATGCAAATCTCGGTGAAATCTTCAGGACCGTGTCCGTTGAGTGTATCTATCGCTTCTTTCACTTCGAGTGTGTTGCCGATAGCGTTTCCGAGCGGTCTGTCCATATCCGTGATGAGTGCAAGCATCTTTTTGCCCGCTTGCTTTCCGATGTCGACCATGACTTTTGCAAGCGTTCTGCTGTCTTCGAGCGACTTTGCAAACGCACCGCTTCCCGTCTTGACGTCAAGCACTATGCAATCGTCGTCGGCTGCAAGTTTTTTGCCCATAATGGACGACACCACAAGCGGCAGACTGTCAACCGTTGCCGTGACGTCGCGAAGCGCGTACAGTTTTTTGTCCGCAGGCGCAAGGTCTCTGTTTTGTCCGACTATGCAAACGCCTATTTCGTTGACGTTCTTCAAAAATTCTTCTTCGGAAAGGTCGGTCTTGAAGCCGGGTATGGATTCTAGTTTGTCAATCGTTCCGCCCGTATGTCCGAGTCCGCGTCCGCTCATTTTTGCAACCTTCACGCCGAGCGACGCAACGAGCGGCGCAACGACGAGACTTGTTTTGTCACCGACTCCGCCAGTGGAATGCTTGTCCACGCGAATTCCGTTTATTGCGGAAAAGTCAAGGCGTTGTCCCGAGTCTCGCACGGCAAACGTAAGGTCGGCGGTTTCTCTGAAATTCATTCCTTTGAAGAAAATCGCCATAAGCAAAGCCGACGCCTGATAGTCGGGGATTTCGCCCTTTACGTATCCGTCGATGAAAAACTTTATTTCCTGCGTAGTAAGTTCTCCGCCGTCGCGTTTCTTGCGGATTATGTCGTACATTCTCATAAAATAACCCCTTTGTGTGCGCGCACGCATAGCGCGCGATTTTTGTTGCCTATATATTATACTACATATTGACGAAGAAAAAAAGACCCAATCTTAAAAATAATTGCACGCGTTTGCGTGCAATTAAAATATACCGTTCTTTTTCGGCGTTTTATGTCAATATCCGCCGCTTCTCGTCATTGAAAAAGTCGTTACTTTTCTTCGTCGTCAGCACCGTTTTTCTGCTCGTCGCTTTGTTCGTTCTTTACTGGCGGATATCCGAATGCAACGTCGATGGGAAAATCGGGTCTTGCGCACACAACGTCGTCGCAAGTCGTCTCGGATACGTCGTATTCGGTGACCACTCCGAGCGGAGTTTCTCTTCTCTTGATTCCCACTGCGATTTCTTCTACGTTTTCGGCCGTATCGTCATCTGTCGCGACGGCCGTTTCATCAGCAATCGTATTGCCGTTTGCACATTCTTCGTCTTTGTTATAGGCGGTATCGTCGTTTACCGTCTCTTGCGCTTCGTCTACAACGTCTTCGGGCTTGTAATCTGCGGGCAAACCGAGTTTCTTATTCTTTCTCGCTTGCTTTCTTTGAAGACGTTTTTCTTTCTTTTTCGCTCTGTGTGCGGCAAGTTTTGGCAATTTACCTTTCTTTACGAGCACTTCTATCGTGACGACGATTATGATAATCGCGGCAACGATTGCCGCAATCACGATAGCGGTCTTTTCAAGTGCGCCCAACTCTTTTGCCACGAAATCGGGGTCGCTGTAATAGTCGATGTAATCTTCTACGTCGCGAAGCACCAATGCGGATTTGTCGTCAACGGACTGGTCTTGTTTAAGAAGCGTCATAATGTCGCTCTTTTCCCAGATGTACGTGTATTTATCGACGGGCTTTCCGCTTGCCAAACCTGCGTCTCTGTCTGCGTGCGACTCAAAAGATTTTGCATATCCGTTGTCCCACACTTCGAGAACCGCCGTATACGAATTGTATTTGTTGATGTTTTGTCCGCCGACCTGCATATCCTTTTGCGGCATTGCGTACCACTTTTCAAGCAACGCTTGATCGGGATTTTCGGTGTCAACGGCAAATGCGACTTTATACACGCCGTTTTCATACGTAATAATCGGGTCGTCTGCGATAATCTCTTTGCAGAAATCCATATTGTTGATTTCGTGTATGGAATTCAGCACGTTGAGAGTGGAATTGAACTCTTGAAGAGTCATTGCGTTTGCAAAAGGTTTATCTTCGGGCTTTGCGTTTTCGTCAACGGGAATTACGAACGTTGCGTACGGAAAAGTCGGTATTGAACAATCGCATTTGAATTGCGGACCGAGTTCGCCAAAATAATAATAATTTCCGTCGCCAGTCGAATATCCGACTTTGAGATACCCTGCGGTCGCCGCAAGAATCGCGTCGAAAAACGGAGAATCCGTCTTCACGGACGTTGCGAGTTGATAATACCACTTGTCGCCGTTTCTCAGATTGAAAGAATGCATGAGAACGCTGCCGAGAGATATGCCTGCGTCGCTTTCCTGCACGACAAGAGAAAGCGGCGTGTTAATACGGCTTGCGTTTGCGGTCGAATACAGAATCATGACCGCTTCTTTCTTCTGTTCCTGCGTTGCGCCGACAGAAAGTGCGGCGTTTATCTTGCTCGTATCTTCCGCCGAAAACAAACTCGCCTGATCGGGACGAGAACCTTCGGGCATTTCAAACGTGGACGGCAATTCGCTGCTGTTGCAAGCAACGAACGCGCCCATTGCGAGCGTCAAAACGACGATGCACATAAAGACGCACAGGATTTTCTTTTGCATAACTACCTTCCGATATAA
>CALGEU010000229.1 GCA_937881285.1 uncultured Clostridia bacterium
GCGCCGCTTATCATTTCGCTCGTAACCGAACCGAACATTTTGCCGTTGTTTTCTCCGCCTTTTGCCGCGACTTTCACGGTGACGTTTTTAAGTTTGTTTGCAATTTCCTGAGCAGCGGCTCTTTCTGCCGCGACTTTTGCGTCGAACGCTTTCTTTCTTTGTTCTGCGACGTAGATGTTTTGTTGAGTGCCTTCCTGAGCAATACCTTTTTTGATAAGGAAGTTGCGGGCGTATCCGTCGTTGACTTCGACGATTTCGCCTTTTTTGCCCATGCCTTTCATATCTTTGAGAAGAATGACTTTCATAAAAATCTCCTTGATTTGCACGCACGTACGCGTGCATTTAGATGTTTATGATATATTAGCACAAATATTGCGATTTTTCAATAGAATACGCACTCGCTATGTTTTTTGATATCGCTAAATTTCGATAGTTGTGTAGAAATCCCGATTTTGGACATACTATCATTATCAACGAAAAGGAGAATCGTTTATGGAAAAAATCAATTGTGCAACTTCAAACTGCGAACATAATCTCAAAGGCGTTTGCCTTGCAGGGGTCATTTCTATCGGCGAAAACGCAAAGTGTATGAGCCGTATCAAACGCGAAGGCGGCGCGCTTGCGCAAAACTTTGCGGACGTCGAAGCAGGCGACGACGTTTTTGAAAAAGACCTTGAGAGTCTCGTTCAATGTGCGGCAGGCGATTGTGCGTTCAACAGCAACGGACTTTGCGCAAACTCTTGCATCGACGTGAAAGACACGGCGTTTGCAACGAAATGCAAAACATATATGAAGTCAAAATAAACTTTTCAATCCGAAAAGCAAAGTTATGACAACATCGCTCAAAAAGAGCGAATAACCGCCATATTTCACCCCGCGCGACGTGTTAGCGTATAAGCGGAGGCGGATATGGAAAATTTAGAAACGCAAGAGCGAGTCTTAAACGAAACGCGCGTGTGCAGGGGCAGCGATTTATTCAAAGAAGTCGCGGCGAGATTGCGTGCGGAGTTTCGGGAAGGCGCGCTCTTTTTTTTATACGAAGACGGACAAAAAGACCTTGCAGACAAATTGATTGCCGAATTAAAAAAAAGCGGATATCGCCTGTGCATATTCTGCGAAAGCGAGTTTGGCAACAAATGCACAAGCGAAACCGTGCCCGACTATGTAAGATACGTTTTTGCGCTCGGAGCGACTAAAACCGCAGGCGTCGCAAAAGACGTCGCAGACAAACTGAACGTCGGCTGGTCGCTTTATCTGACCGCTCCCGACGGCGACGATTTTATGTGCGAAAACGCACCAAATCAAGTGTTTATCGATGAAAACATGCTGATAAAATGCTCTTGTGAGCAAATTGCGGCAGGATACGGAATTTTACTTTCAAAGAAGTTTTCGGCTTTTGAAGACGCTTTTTCCGAAAAGGTTTTGTCGAAAAAACGTGCTTCGGACAACGATTTCGAGATTGAAAAAGTTAAGACCGCGGGAGACCTTGCAGAGAGCCTTTTGACTTTTTCAAGCAAGAAAAAGACTGCCGACAGCGCGGAAAGAATGGCAAAAATCATGCGTGCGCTTGCTTTGAAAAAGGGCAGAAAACCGAGACTTGACGGCGAGTATCGTTTTCTTGCAAGCGCGGCGATTTCTTCGTTTTATTCGGCGTTTCTGGGAGCGCCGAGCATAGACGGCGCGCCGCCTGCCGAGAGGGAAGTCGCATTTGACAAACTGTCCGCTCTCAAAGTTGAGTCAATCACTCCTAAATGCGTTGACTTTTTTGATATTAACGGTTATTTTAGAATTGATTATATATTAAGCGAATACCGAATGGATCTTCTCGAAAAACTTGCCGGCATTGACGTGCACGGCATGCAGAGATTCTGGCGAAGACTTTACGACGACGCAGGCTACTGGCTCAAAAGCGAGATAAGCGCAAGTGAAACTTTGTCTTGCATGGCTCTTGCAGGGGCGGTGAGTGACAACCTTTTGGGTTATGCGTACGCAAGCGGCTTTATGAAAAAATTCGGTTGAGTTGAAGGATACTTATGAAGAATATCAAAGACGTAGAATTGTTCGTTTTCGACCTTGACGGTACGGTGTACATCGGAGACACCGAAATCGAAGGCTCGTTTGCCGCAATAAACAAACTTCGCGCAATGGGCAAACGCATTTGCTTTTTCACCAACAATTCGTCGAGAATGCACACAGATTATATCGCGCGCCTTAACAATCTCGGTCTTCGCACTTATGCCGACGAGATTTATACGAGCGGACAGGTCACATGCGAGTATATTCTTGACAACTACCGCGGCAAGCGCGTTTTTCTGCTCGGCAACGACCGTCTTAAAAGCGAGTTCGAACTTTACGGCATAGAAGTCGTGGACGAAAATCCCGACCTTTGCGTAATCGGCTTCGACACGTCTCTTACGTACGACAGACTTTACAAGTTCTGCGGATACGTCAATCAGGGCTTGCCATACATTTCGACGCACCC
Source organism: uncultured Clostridia bacterium (assembly GCA_937881285.1). Taxonomy (GTDB): domain Bacteria; phylum Bacillota; class Clostridia; order Christensenellales; family CAG-917; genus CAG-475. Next base: position 2,483 of record CALGEU010000229.1, read on the forward strand.
CGACTTTTTCTGTCCCGCGCCCGGTTGCCCGATGCCCGACGTCGGCGCACTCATAGAAGCGATACGTCTGACGGTCGGCAGAACGCCCGACATCATCATGGGCAAACCGCACACCACTGCAGGCGAAAGACTTGCTATGAAATACAATCTTCCCGCAAAAAAAATCGCGATGGTCGGCGACAGATTGTACACGGACGTGGCGTTTGGCAAAAACTGCGGTTTCGTGTCAATTCTCGTGCTTTCGGGGGAGACGACGGCGGATATGTTGCCGAAGTCCAAAATCAAGCCCGATTACGTTCTCGACAAGGTAAAAGATATAATCCCTATGCTCGAAGACTGAAAGCCGCTTGAAATTTCAAGCGCGTCGTTAAAAACGAATTGCATTAACGAAAGAAAAAATCCCGAATGTTCGGGATTTTTCGTTTTTAAGGATATGAATATAAGTTGCTTATCGATTTGAATCGACTGTTATTTGTCGGAACTTACGAGCACTTCGAGCGGGTCGATATTCTTGCCGTCTTTAAGCACTTCGAAGTGAAGGTGCGCGCCGTCGAGACATTCGCTGCCCTGAGTCGTTGACATTTTGCCGAGCAGTTGACCGTGCTTTACGGTTGCGCCGACTTTGAGCGTGCAGGGACTTTCGAGCGAAAGGTACTTCGTGACGTAGCCGT
>CALGEU010000230.1 GCA_937881285.1 uncultured Clostridia bacterium
TTGCAAACAATGCGTGGGTGGTGCTTTCCGGATATTCCGAACAACACCCCGACGGCGTGCTCGGTTTTATAGCAAAAATCGAAGATTTGTTTTATTCGTCGTCTATCGGTTTTGCGACGGGGGCAATGCTTATTATCGCGTGTGCAGGCTTTCTCATTCTGCTGTTTTGGCTACTTAGAAAACGCGCGGTCAATGCGTACAGAGTGGGCGTTCCTTTCGATAAACCGTCTCAGGACGTCGTGCCGCTTCACAAAGACGTCACGCTTTGGGTGATAATCGCAGTCGGAGTAGTTGCGACGATTTTCTCGTTCGTGTGGGGTATGACGAGATGAAAATCAATATTATCGCAATAGGCAAAATCAAAGAAAAATATTTCTCGGACGCAATCGCGGAGTACGTCAAACGCGCGTCGAGATACGCCGACGTCAAGGTTGTGGAACTTGCCGACGCACCGCCGTCAAAGACGCCCGAAGAGCAAAGAAAGATAGAAAGCGATTTGCTTATAGGCAAGGCAAAAGGCTTTGTCGTTGCAATGGATATGCGCGGAAAAGAGTTGTCAAGCGAAGGACTTGCCGAACTCATCAAGAGCAAATGCACCTTAGGCGAAAGCGAGTTTTCTTTCCTTATCGGCGGCAGTCACGGACACACAGAAGAGTTGAGACAAAGAGCGGGTATGCTTCTGTCTTTTGGCAAAAACACCTTCCCGCATCAACTTTTCAGGGTTATGCTTTCAGAGCAGATATACCGCGCGCTTTGCATCAACGCAGGCACGCCGTATCACAAATAAATTGCAAAATCACAAGTTTATATGATGATAACATGCATATAAAACTTGTTTTCGGTGAAATATGGCATACGAAGAAAAATATATGCTACGAGCGATTGAACTTGCAAAAGCGTGCGCCGAGCAAGACGAAGTGCCTGTCGGCGCAGTGGTCGTAAAAAACGGTTCAATCATCGCAGAGAGCGGAAACAGAAAGGAGAGAGACAACGATGCGACGCATCACGCCGAGATGTTGGTGTTGTCTTCGGCAACCGAAAAAGAGAACAACTGGTGGCTCGAAGATTGCGACGTATACGTCACGCTAGAGCCTTGCAGTATGTGCGCGGGGGCAATGATAAACTCGCGCATCCGAGCGCTGTATTTCGGAGCGTACGACGAGAAGACGGGGGCGTGCGGCTCGAAAGTCA
>CALGEU010000231.1 GCA_937881285.1 uncultured Clostridia bacterium
TGACGGGTTTCGGGAATTCGATTTTCTCAAATTGAATCTTGTTGTCGGGAGTTGCGAGCGTATCGTTGGTGTTGGTGTAAACAAGTTTTGCAACTGCGCCGATGTCGCCTGCGTTCAAGCAATCAACGGGTTCTTGTTTCTTGCCTTTGAGAACGTAAAGCGTACCGATTTTTTCAGTTTTGTCAACGCTGACGTTGTACACGGAGTCGCCGCTTGAGAGTTTGCCGCCGAGAACTTTGAAGATAAGAAGTTTTCCGACGTACGGGTCAACGACAGATTTGATGACTTGCGCGCAGAACGGAGCGGACGGATCTACGCCGACTTCGATTTCTTTGCCGTCTTTGATTGCTTTGATCTTGTGCGCTCTTTGCGGATGCGGCATAAGATCGACGAGTTTGTCCATAAGACGTTTGACACCCTTTGAAGTCTGTGCATTGCCTGCAACGAGCGGGACGAAAATGTCGTCTGCGATTGCGACGTGCAAACCTTTCTGAATTTCTTCGTCGGTGAACGCTTCGCCGTCAAAGAATTTCATCATGAGTTCTTCGTCAGTTTCCGCAATCATTTCCATGAGTTTGCCGTTGAATTCGTCAATGTCGGCTTTCATAGATGCGGGCGCGGCGATTTCTTTGTCGGAAAGGTCAAATGCCTTGCCGGTGAGAACGTCGACCGTACCGACCATCTTGCCGCCTTCCATAATCGGAAGTTCGATGGGGACTACACTCTTGTATTTTGCCATGATTGCTCTTGCCGTGCCCATGAAGTCACTGTTGTCTTTGTCGACGGCATTGACGAAGATGAGTGCGGACACTCTCTTTTCTTGGCAAAGTTCGAGAGCCTTTTCTGTGCCGACTGTGACCGAACCGGTCGCGCTCGTGACGACGACTGCGCTGTCTGCTGCGTGCAAAGCGGCAATCATTTCGCCTTCGAAATCGAAAAATCCGGGAGCGTCGAGAATGTTTATCTTGGTGTTGCGGTAAATCGCATAACCGAGAGACAAAGAAATTGAAATCTTACGTTTGATTTCTTCGTCGTCGTAGTCCATCGTAGACGTGCCGTCGTCGACTTTGCCGAGACGGTCGATGGTCTTCGCTTCAAACATCATTGCTTCAGCGAGAGACGTCTTGCCCTCGCCGGAGTGGCCGATGAGCGCAACGTTGCGGATTGAGTCTGTATCAAAAATCTTCATAATTTACCTCTTTTGAAGTGGATAGTACAATTATATAATAAAATATCGATATTTTCAAGCACATTTTTAGCCGCAAAAAGCCGTTTGAAAGCATATAGACCGATACGGCGTATTAGATTGCGGAAAAATTTTTTCATATTTTTTCGAGACTTTTCCAGCGTTTTGCAAAAAATACCGTTAGAATATCGGTTTTATTACTTGTGATTTTCGCGAATTGCGTTCAATTGCCGTTTTTGCAAGAAAAATTTTAAGTCTGCAAAAATCACGTTTATGACAAAAAGCGTGCATTTAACATATATAACTAATATGGT
>CALGEU010000232.1 GCA_937881285.1 uncultured Clostridia bacterium
GTCTAGGATCACAACCGTTTCTTGTCTTTGGCAAACTCTTTATCGTCCATTCCGCCAAAAACGTTGGTATTTCCTTGTAATACGCTTCCGCAATTGCGCAAGATATTGCAGCGGTCGTATCACAATCGCCGCCGATTGATATCGTCGTTCTTAAACAATCTTCAAACGAGTTTGAGATAAGGAAGCAATAGATTGCTTGCGGAACGGTGTTCTGACAAATCTCTTCTCCGTGAGTGTACGTTCTTCTCAATTCTTCATAATCAAAATCGAGATTGTAGTATTGCTCAACGTATTTACGAATGAAATCCTTATCTTTGCCGATTCTTGCATAGTACACACACATTGCTGTTACTTCCGCGCCTTTGAGTCCTTCCGGATGGTTGTGTGTAACTTCCGTTACCGCTTTCGAAAGCGCCTTGACTTCGTCTTCATTTCGCCCGTACCATCCGCATGCGGAAACTCTCATCGCAGAGCCGTTTCCAAAACTGCGATATGACTCTTTCGTGTTGAGATATAATGCCCACGTCAAGAATCTTCCTCCATAGCCTGCGTCAGGATACGCCCTTGCCCATCTTCTCAAAGTGTTTACCACTTCATCTCGGTTGTTCGCTACGTGGCGTTGCAGTATATCACACACCGCAAGCGTCATAATAGTGTCGTCCGTTGCTTCAAAATCGTTTTCGGTGATTTCAAAGTCTTTTGTCTTAATGTTGTTGAATTCGTATTTGGAACCCACTGAGTCCCCGATAATTGCACCTAGCATGGCAATTTCTCCTTTTTATTTATTTGTTTTTCCGAACCGGTTTCGTTTTACAATTGCATTATATCAGTTTCAAAATACCATTTTTACCCCCCCCTAGGGGGATAAAATCACCATCTTTCCACAATTTCTTTAAGAACGCTCCTTGCCTGTCTCATATATTCTTTCACATTCTTTTCGCTCATCTCGTCTTTTTTTGCAATGTCTTTTAGACTTATTCCTTTCTGGTAATACTCAACCAGAATGGAATAATAGTACTCTCCAAGATAATTTATTTCATCACTGTTCAACTTTTCGATACAGTTTTTCAATCTCTTTTTACTGCCAAGTTCGTTATAACGCACATAAGTTTTCGCAATTGAATCATTGTCATAATATACGACGTCATTCAATCGCTGATCAGTAACTGCTATTCCGTCAAACCCATATTGCCTGACGATTTCAAGCAGTCTGTCGAACCTAAAACCGAAATGTGCTCGTTCAGAATTTACACACACGACTAAATACTCTCTGTTTTCTATGCATTTGGTTGCAAAATTCACATCGAATTTCGCATTTTCGGATGGTGCATTCAATCTTGTTGCAAGCGCTTTTAAAGGACAATCTGAAATATAAAAGTATCTTTTGCTTATCTCTGCAGAAGTTTTTTTACCACTTGTCGCACATCGTTTTATTTCATTGAAAACACTTTCTTCACTCCAATCATCAAGC
>CALGEU010000233.1 GCA_937881285.1 uncultured Clostridia bacterium
TTTCTGACGTTTATACCCTTGCGAGCGATAAGTCTCGCATATTTCTGCATAACGGATTTTTTCATATAGAACGCTCCTGTATACTAAATTTATGTGGATATTATACCACTATTTGCCCAAAACACAACACTTATTCTCGCAAAAACGCAAGGTAACTCACTTCCTTTTGCGATTTACAATGCGCATTAAGTTTCAAAATATTAAACAATAAAAAAACAAAAAGCGTGCCCTATGCCCGCACCAAGCAGATAATTTGGCGAAGCTGCGGCAAGAGTTTTTATCCTTGCTTGAACCGAGAGCACAAATTCTCTGCGCGGTAGAAGTAAAAAAATCCAGTGTGGCTCTCGGCGTTGCGTACATAACATAAATGGCAAAACAACAATAACAAAACAAAAAAGCGTGCCATAGTCACGCACCAAGCAGATAATTTGGCGAAACTGCGGCAGGAGTTTTTATCCTTGCTTGAATTGAGAGCGCAAATTCTCTGCGCGGTAGAAGTAAAAAAATCTAGTGTGGCTCTCGGCGTTGCGTACACCTACGCAACGCCGTTGCCACTTCAACGATTTTTTTACAGTGACATTGCAACATCCCATGCGCCCCAGATGACCGTGCGCAAGTTGCCCACTTTTGCACTGTCGCCGACGACGTGAACGTGTTTGCCGTCTTCCGCAAGCGGTGCAGGCTTGTATCCGACGGACATAATGACGGAATCCGCAGGAATTTCAAACGCCTTGCCGTCTTTGCCCTGAACCTTGACGCTCTTGTCTGTGATTCCTGTAAGTTTCGTTTCGAGATATACGGGCACTTTGTGGAGTGCGAAATATTCTCTCAGATACGAAGAGTTTGCAAGACATACGCCCTTAACTGCGATAAGGTCGTTCTTCATCTCGACGATGACGGGATGCTTGCCTTGCAGATGCAATTCGTATGCGATTTCGCAACCGGTCAAGCCACCGCCGATGACGACGACGTTGTCTCCCACTTGCTTTTTGCCGAGAAGGAAGTCGCATGCTTCGACTGCTTTCTCCACACCGGGAACGTTGAACTTTCTTGCCACTGCGCCCGTTGCGACGACGACTTCGTCTGCGTCGAGTTTGTTTATATCAGTGACGGTCGTGTTGAACTTCACTTCGATGCCCAAATCTTTGATTTGTTTTTTATACCATTCGATGAGTTCTTTGTCTTTTTCTTTAAATGACGGTGCTGCCGCCGCTACGAAAATGCCGCCGAGTCTGTCGGATTTCTCGTAAATGGTGACTTTGTGTCCGCGAAGAGTTGCCACGCGCGCAACTTCCATACCGCCTATACCACCGCCGATAACCGCGATTTTCTTCGGTTTGGAAGTCGGAACGATTTTGTATTTCTTGGATTGCATGGTGTGCGGATTGAGTGCGCAACGAGCCATACCTGCCGTGTCGGACAAATCCTGATCGTTTGCAACACCGTTGTAGTGGGCCATATTGAAGCAACCGTTGTGGCAGCAGATGCACGGCAATATGTCGCTTTCGCGATCCTGCATAAGTTTGGTGATCCATTCGGGGTCGGCAAGGAACTGACGAGCAACGCCCATACCGTCGATTTTGCCTTCTTCGATTGCCTTTGCCGCGGCTTCGGGAGTCATACGGCCTGCGCAAACGACGGGAATATCGACAACTTTCTTGATTTCTTCGCAATCTTCAAGGTTGCAGTTTTGCGGCATATATACCGGCGGATGTGCCCAGTACCACGCGTCGTACGTTCCGTTGTCCGAGTTGAGCATGTCGTAGCCTGCGTCTTGGAGCATTTTCGCCGCGATTTTGCTCTCTTCCATATCGCGACCGACTTCGACGTAGTCTTCTCCCGGAAGTGCGCCCTGACGGAAGCCCTTTGTCTTGGACACGACGGAATATCTCAAAGAAACGGGATAATCTTCACCGCAAACTTTCTTGATTTCCTTGACGATTTCGATGGGGAAACGGTATCTGTTTTCGATTGAACCGCCGTACTGGTCGGTACGTTGGTTGGTGTATTTCATTGTGAACTGGTCAAGCAAATATCCTTCGTGAACAGCGTGAATTTCAACGCCGTCAACACCTGCTTCCTTGCACATTTTAGCCGTCTGACCGAACGCATAGATAAACTCTTTGATTTCGTCAACGGTCATTGCGCGAGACGGAACTTTGTCACTCCAACGGTTCGGATTCGGGCTTGCGCTCATGGTGAGTTGGTCGATGTTGATAAACGGCTTTGCGATCGCGCCGAGTGCTTTGTTTGTGTAAAGCATCTCCATCATACCCGTGATTGCAAACGAACGACCGAAGCCCGCCGTGAGTTGCACGAACATTTTCGCCCCCGTTTTGTGGATTTCGTCCATAAAGGGTTTGAGATGTCTGAACGAACTCTTGCTCTTGTAGAGCCAGTTGCCGCCGATGACGTTTCTTATCGGCGCAATGCCGGGCAAAATAAGACCGACGTTGTTCTTTGCTCTGTCAAGCAAAAAATTTGCGGCTTCTTTGTCGAAGTGATGGGGTTCCATCCATCCGAAGATTGACGTTCCGCCCATAGAAGTCAGGACAATGCGGTTTTTGATTTCGCAGTTGCCGATTTTCCAAGGCGTAAACAGGCTTTGATATTTGGGGTCCATAATTATCTCCTTATTAAGATTTATTTCTTACAACTGTATTCTATAATATCGCGCGGTAAAAATCAATATCAAATTTGATAAATTTTTATCAAAAAAGACAACTTTTTCAGCATATTTTTGCTTGTTTGTTCTGAACAAATCGCAATAAAAATACATATTGTATTATAAGGGTCAAAGGAGATAAAAAATGAGTTTTTGGTATATGTTGGTGGCAATCGCAAGTTTGTTGGGATTGACCTGGTTTTTCGGCGGTGGTTTCTAAACGCTTCAAACAAGACGCCAAACGAATCAATCCACTGCGCTCCAAACACATGAATTGCCTTGCAAGCGACATCGATAAAGAATAAGTCGCAAACAACACTTTTTTGCGGAAACATATCCGCATTTGCTTGCATAAGGTGCAAAATTATGATATTATCACAAAGCAATATAGATTTGCCCTCATGGTCAAGCGGTTCAAGACGTCGCCCTCTCACGGCGGAAACTAGGGTTCGATTCCCTATGGGGGTACCAAAACAAAA
>CALGEU010000234.1 GCA_937881285.1 uncultured Clostridia bacterium
GAAAAAGAAAGCGAACAACTCAAAAACATCATCAACAATTCCGTCGGACAAAAACGTATCAAAGCGGTCAAACGCCTTGAAATCGTGGAAGCGTTCCGCCAATCGGGCAACAAACCCGAATGGATGGTTCTCGACGTTCTCCCTGTGCTTCCGCCCGAACTTCGTCCGATGATTCAACTCGACGGCGGCAGATTTGCAACGAGCGACCTTAACGATTTGTATCGCAGAGTCATCAACCGCAACAACCGCTTGAAGAAACTCAAAGAACTCGGCGCGCCCGACATCATCGTCCGCAACGAGAAGCGTATGCTTCAAGAAGCGGTTGACGCTCTCATCGACAACGGCCGTCGCGGCAAAGCGGTGTCCGGTCCCGGCAACAGAGATTTGAAATCACTCTCCGGTATGCTCCGCGGCAAACAAGGACGTTTCCGTCAGAACTTGCTCGGTAAGCGTGTCGACTACTCCGGTCGTTCGGTTATCGTCGTCGGTCCTGAACTCAAACTTTATCAATGCGGTCTGCCAAAGGAAATGGCTCTCGAACTCTTCAAGCCGTTCATCATGAACAAACTTGTCGAGCGCAACCTTTGCCACAACATCAAGAGCGCAAAGAGATTTGTCGATACGGGCAAGAATCAGGTGTGGGATATTCTCGAAGAAATCATCAAAGATCACCCCGTCCTTCTCAACCGTGCACCGACGCTTCACAGACTCGGTATTCAGGCGTTTGAACCCGTGCTCGTAGAAGGCAGAGCAATCAAACTCCACCCGCTCGCCTGCGGCGCGTTCAACGCGGACTTCGACGGCGACCAGATGGCAGTTCACGTACCGCTCTCCATCGAAGCACAAGCGGAAGCGAGAATTTTGATGCTTTGCACCAACAACATTCTCAAACTTTCGGACGGCAAACCTATCGTTTCACCGACGCAGGATATGGTCATCGGTTCTTACTATTTGACCATCGTAAGACCGGGCGCAAAGGGCGAAGGCAACTATTATAGTTCTTTCGACGAAGCAATGATGGCGTATCAGGACAAAGACCTTACGCTTCAATCTCTTTGCTACATTCGCGTTCCCGTTCAAAACGAAGACGGCACGACTTCCAACAAGTTGTTGCACACCACGGTCGGCCGCTTCATCTTCAACAATAATCTCCCGCAAGATTTGCACTTCGTCGACAGAGACGTCGAAGCAAACAAGGGACAACTCGAAGTTGAAGGTATTCTCGGCATCAACGCGGCAATCGACGAAAATCAATTCCATGCAATCGTCGACTTGTTCAGAAACAACGACGTCAACGCAGATACGTGCGTGCGCGCGCGTTCCATATTAAAGAAAGGTTCTCTCACGGACGACCAGATCGGTCAAATCGCAACCGCAATCAAAGAAGCAGGCGATCTCGACCTTTCCAAGACCAAAGAGAATTTGCGTGAAATCACCGCTCTTCGCGAAAGCATTCAAAAGGTGCTCGGCAAGAAAGCGATGGCAATCGGCAAGAAACAACTCAGCATGATCGTCGACAACTGCTTCAAATATCACGGAGCAACCGAAACGGCGGAAATGCTTGACAGAATCAAGGCTCTCGGCTACAAGTATTCGACCATCGGCGCAATCACTGCGTCCGTCTTCGATATGCACATCCCGGGCGACAAGAAACTCATCGTTCACGAAGCGGAACAAGAAGTCGTCAAGATTGAAAGACTCCACGCTCGCGGCGTGCTCTCCGACGAAGGTCGTTACAAAGAGATCATCAAAATCTGGAAAGACGCGGCAGACAAGGTTGAAGGCGAACTCAAGAAAGGTCTTGACGATTTCAACCCGATTTGGATGATGGCAAACTCCGGTGCTCGTGGTAGCATGGGACAAATCCGTCAGCTCGCAGGTATGCGTGGCTTGATGGCAGACCCGTCAGGTCGTACAATCGAGTTGCCTGTCCGTTCTTCCTTCCGTGAAGGCTTGTCCGTTTTGGAATACTTCATTTCGTCGCACGGCGGCAGAAAAGGTCTCGCGGACACCGCTCTTAAGACGGCTGACTCCGGTTATCTTACAAGACGTCTCGTCGACGTATCTCACTCCGTCGTCGTTCGCGAACAAGATTGTGGCGACACCAAGGGTACGTTCATCACGGCAATCAGAGACGAAAAGAGCGTCATCGAAGCACTTGCAGACCGTATCGCAGGCAGATACACGATCGGCGACGTCGTCGATCCCGAAACCGGCGAAATCATCTGCGAAGGCGACACGCTCATTTCCACCGACAAGGCGAAAGAAATCGACAAAGTGCTCACTTCTTACTGGGAAAAGAACGGCGCAGACATGCACCATCAACCCGGTGTGCTTATCCGCTCGATACTTACCTGTAAGTCAAAGAACGGCGTGTGCGTGAAGTGCTACGGCAAGAACATGGCGTCGGGCAACCCCGTCAAGATCGGCGAAGCAGTCGGTATCATCGCGGCACAATCAATCGGCGAGCCGGGCACGCAGCTTACGATGCGTACCTTCCACTCGGGCGGCGTTGCAACCGACGACGATATCACACAAGGTCTCCCGCGTGTCGAAGAATTGTTCGAAGCGCGCAATCCTAAAGGTAAAGCGGTCATCACCGAGACGAGCGGTCTCGTCCACATCAGCGACGATCGCCGTGAAATCACAGTCACCGCTCCCGACGGAGAAACCAAGGCGTATGCAATCCCGTACAACGCAAATATTCTCGTTCAGGAAGGCGAGTCTATCGGCGCAGGCGATCCGCTCACCAAAGGTTCTATCAACCCGCAAGACATGCTCCGCGCAAAGGGCGTCAAGGGCGTGCAGGAATACATCGCAAAAGAAGTTCAATCCGCTTATCGTACCGCGGGCGTCGAAATCAACGACAAACACGTTGAAGTCATCGTCAGACAAATGCTCCGCAAGGTTCGTATCGAAAATCAGGGCGACACGAATATGCTTCCCGGCACATTGGTCGACTTGCTCTCCTACGAAGAAGAAAACGAAAAAGCACTTGAAAACGGTGGCGTTCCCGCAACTGCAAAACGCACATTGCTCGGTATCACCAAAGCCGCGCTCGCAACAGAGTCCTTCTTGTCGGCAGCGTCCTTCCAAGAGACCGCAAAAGTCCTTGCAGAAGCCGCTATCAACAATCGTATCGACCCGTTGGTCGGCTTGAAAGAAAACGTCATCATCGGCAAACTCATTCCTGCCGGTACGGGTATGAAGTGCTATAAGAATATCACCACCGTTGCTGCAAATCAGACGCAACACGGAGATATCATCGCACCCCATCGCCTTGAAGACGAGGACATCGAAGAAATCTAATGAAAAGAAAACTTTTTACATCTGAAAGCGTGACGGAAGGACATCCCGATAAGGTATGTGACCAGATCGCAGACGCAATACTCGACGACATTTTCGCAGACGATCCGTCTGCGAGAGTCGCCGTTGAAGTGTGCGCGACGACGGGTATGGTTATGGTTATGGGCGAAGTTTCCACCAAACACTATTGCGATATTCCCAAAGTCGTGCGCGAAGTCGTAAAAGACGTCGGTTATAACGACTCGTCTCTCGGTTTTGACTACAAGACCTGCGCGGTTTTGAGTTCCATTGACGAGCAATCTCCCGACATCGCACTCGGCGTTGACAACGCAACCGACACCGACGACGTCGAAGAATTCGACAAAATCGGAGCAGGCGACCAGGGCATGATGTTCGGCTACGCATGCGACGAGACGGAATCCTTGATGCCGCTTCCCATAACTCTTGCTCACGCGCTCACAAGACAACTCACCGAAGTGAGAAAGAGCGGTGAAATAGAATGGCTTCGTCCCGACGGAAAGGCACAGGTCACCGTCGAATATATCGACGACGTTCCGGAAAGAGTGGACACTATCGTCGTGAGTTGCCAACATTCCGAAGACGTCGATGCGGACACTCTCGAAGAAACAATCATCGAAAAGGTCATAAATCGCGCGATTCCGCAAGAATATATCGACGACGACACCAAGATTTACATCAATCCGACGGGCAGATTCGTCATCGGCGGACCTGCAGGCGACAGCGGAGTAACGGGCAGAAAAATCATCGTGGACACCTACGGCGGTTTCTGCGCACACGGTGGCGGCGCGTTCAGCGGCAAAGACCCCACGAAAGTTGACAGAAGTGCGTCTTATATGGCTCGCTATATCTGCAAAAATCTCGTGGCGGCAGGCGTTTGCAAGAGAGCGGAATTGCAGGTTGCGTACGCAATCGGCATGGCTCATCCCGTTTCGATTTACGTCAATACGTACGGCACGGGCGTAGTGAGCGACGAAGACCTTGCAAAAGTCGTCAGAGAAGTGTTTGATTTGCGCCCGAAGGCGATAATCAAGAACCTTAAACTCGACAGACCTATTTATCGTGCGACTTCCAACTACGGCCATTTCGGAAGAGACGGCTTCACGTGGGAAGAGACGGACAAGGTTGACGAAGTCAAGCAAGCCGTCGCAAAATATCAATTTTGAATGCTAAAGAGAAAAACGGTAGGATAACCCTACCGTTTTTCGCAACTTTTTGAGTGCGAAATCGCTCCTATGTTACGTTTGATACGTTCATTGCGAAGATGAAACAAACTTAAAAAGAAACTTTTTTGCGAATAACCGTCACGAACTCGGTTTGTGACGTAAAATGAGCCTTATTAAAGGCTATGCGGAGAAAAATGCAACTGCAAGGCGAAATAAAAGACGTCATATTTGCGAGTCAGGACACGGGGTACACTGTTCTCGATATGAGATGCGAAGACAGTGTTTTCACCGTTGTCGGCATTTTTCCGCCCGTAAGCGAAGGACAGAACATAAGAGTCGAAGGCAAGTTTCAGGTGCGCACGATGTACGGCAAGCAGTTCTTTGCCGAAAAAGTGTGGGTGTCGCAACCGAACAGAATCGACGGCATAAAGAAATTTCTTGCAAGCGGACTTATAAGCGGACTCGGACCTGTCACTGCGGAAGCAATCGTCAATATGTTCGGAGTAGACTCGCTTGAAATGATGAAATATCCGATGGAACTTTCAAAGGTTCGCGGAATTTCTCTTAAAAGAGCAACCGAGTTCGGCATGAATTACGTCAAAATTCAGAAGATGCAGGACGCAATCATGTTCTTGCAAAATCTCGGAATCTCCGTCAATATGGCACTTCGCATATACAAAGTGTACGACGTAAAAACCGAAGACAACGTGCGAAAAAACCCGTATATGTTGGTTGACGACGTGGACGGAATAGGCTTTGCCACGGCAGACAGAATTGCGGGAGAGTTGGGCATAGAGAAGAACAGCGATTATAGAATATGCGCTGCGATAACTTATCTTCTCAAAGACGCCGCAAACAAAGCGGGACACAACTATTTGCCCGAAAACGAACTTGTAAGCAATGCAATCGCACTTTTAAGTATCGATTGCGACGATATAGAGCAAAGAGTGCGCGACAATCTGCAAGATATGGTGTTGCTCGGAGACCTTGTGAGATACGACACGGGCGAGCACGTCGCGATACTTTTGAAGAAGAATTTCAACACAGAAAAGAATATCGCGCGCAAACTTTTGCAACTGCAACAGGAAGCGGCGGATTTCAGAGTGGACGTTGCGCACGAAGTCGCAAGATTTGAAAAGAGCGCGGGATTTGAATTGCATCCTAATCAGGTTGCCGCAGTCAAAGAAGCGATTGAAAACGGCGTGCAGATAGTCACGGGCGGTCCTGGTACGGGCAAGACGACAATCGTCAAGTGCATACTGCAACTTTTCAAAGACCTTGGACAAAAGGTCGCGCTTTGTGCTCCGACGGGACGCGCGGCAAAGAGATTGTCGCAGGCAACGGGAGAAGACGCAAAGACGATACACCGCATGCTCGATTTGGACTACAAAAACGGCGAAGGACATTTCACTTACAACGAGAATACGAGATTGCCTTTTGACGTAATAATCGTCGACGAAGTCAGTATGGTGGACGAATATGTGTTCAACGCGCTAATAAACGCTATGGAGCGCGGTTCGAGACTCGTGCTTGTCGGAGACAAAGACCAACTTGCGTCCGTCGGCGTCGGCAACGTTTTGAACGATTTGATTAAGTGCGGAAAGTTCAACGTGAGTTATCTCACTCAGATTTACCGTCAGAGCGAAAAGAGCAAAATCGTGCCCAACGCGCACAAAATCAACGACGGCATTATGCCCGATATGGACAACAAGAGCGACGATTTCTTCTTTGAAGAGAAAAACAGCAGCGAAGAAATTTGTCAGAACACCATTGCGCTCGTCACGAAGAGACTTCCGAAGTATCTGAACATGAAACCGAGCGACATTCAGGTGCTTTGTCCCATGAAGCGCGGAAGCGCAGGCACGATAAATCTCAACAAGGAGTTGCAGGCGGTCATCAATCCGCCGTCACCTGTGAAGAAAGAAGTCAAACGCGGAGATTGTATATTCCGCGAAGGCGACAAAGTCATGCAACTTCAAAACAATTATCAGCAAGAATGGACTGTCATAAACGGTACGCGCATTGAACGCGGAAGCGGCGTTTTTAACGGCGATATAGGCGTCGTTGAAAGTATAAATACGCAAATTATGCAGTTTACCGTGCGTTTTGATGACGATAAAGTGTCGATTTATGAATATAGCGACATAGACCAACTTACGCTTGCGTATGCGGTGACCATACATAAATCGCAGGGGTGCGAGTTTGACGCGGTGGTTATCGCGCTGGACGCAAACTATATGTTGCAGACGAGAAACCTGCTTTATACCGCCGTCACGAGAGCGAAAAAAATAGTCGTGATAAGCGGTGCGAAAAAGACGGTTCAGCGTATGATACAGAACAACGAGACGGCAAGAAGATATTCTTTGCTTCTCGAACTCATTCAAAAAGAGTGGGAAGGCGGCGCGTATGAGTGGTGACGATAAACGCGTTGAAAATGCCGAAGCGCAGGACAGAAAACAACTTCGCAGACAAAGAAAAGCCGCAATAAGCGAAAAGACAAAGGTCTTATTTAATAAGTTGATGAACGCTTTCAAAAGTGCATTGTATCCCGCGGATTGCACTTGCGACGTTTGCGGAGAAGAACTCGTTGCCGACACGAGATATCGTCTTTGCTCCGAATGCGTGGAAAAGTTGCCGTTTGTGGGCGAACACAGATGTTTGTCTTGCGGAATGCCGCTGAAAGACGAGTCCGATTATTGCAATCGTTGCCAGTACGAGAAATTTGCATTCGTGAAAAACCGCTCGCCGCTTACGTACGACGGCGAAACGAAGAAATTGATATATTCGCTCAAATTCGGCAAGAAGAAATATATTGCCGAAACGCTCGGCGCGCTTATGGCGGACGAGTTTTTGAAAAGCGGAATGCAAGCGGACATAATCGTTTTCGTGCCGATGACGGAAAAGGAAGAAAAGAAGCGCGGCTTCAATCAATCCGAACTGCTTGCGTACGAAGTGGGCGGAAGATTGAACGTTCCCGTTTTGCCTGCACTCGTGAAGATAAAAGATACGTCGGCGCAAAAGGAATTGCACGGAAAAGAAAGAGCAAAGAACCTTGAAGGTGCGTTTGCTTGTGCGTTCGAGCAGGTGAAAGGCAGAAGATTGCTTATCGTGGACGATATTTTTACCACGGGCGCAACTGCAAACGAATGTGCCAAAGTTTTGCTGAAAGCAGGCGCAAGAGAAGTGAACGTGCTGACTGCGGCAGTTACGACTCTAAAAATTCCTATGGAA
>CALGEU010000235.1 GCA_937881285.1 uncultured Clostridia bacterium
GAGCAAAAGCGAAATGCGGGATTTGAAAGTCGCGTATTCTCGCGGAGAGTATCTCGAACGCGCATATCTTGACGACGGCACGCCGTTTGTGGTTGAAAAGAGATTCAACAATCACACGGGCGTGAAAATAGGATACGTCAAATCGGTCAAGGAATTCAAGGACGGGCTTTTTGAGATATTCATCAATTCCGACAAAGAATTGAACAAGGGCGACGGGCTTAAATTCTTCGACGGAGACGTCGAAAAGGCAAGTCTCGGAGTGGGGCAGGCAAGCAAGGTTTCAAACGGCGTTTACAGCGTGATAAGCAAGACGAAAGCAAAGCCCGGCTGGCAGGTCAATCTTATATGCGACGCCGAAAGAGACAAAATCGCACTTTCGCAAAAAAGATACGTGCCGATTGATATAACCGTGTGCGCAAAGGCAGGTAAGCCGCTTGAAATAAGCGCGACGAGCGTTTCGCAGATGCAGATAACCGTCACTAAAACGACGGACGTTTTGCTTGAAAAAGCGCAGAACGCCCCGTCGAGCGCAGAAGATATTGCCGCGTCGTGCTCGAAGACGGCGGACAGCGGTTTTGCTGTGAGAAACTGCACCGTTGACACCGACGGAGTGTTTGTGCCGAAGTCGGTAATCAACGCCTTGCGCAGGGACGTGCTTTGTGCGCTTAAAGAAAAAATTATCAACGCGAATTCGCCGAAAAAAGTCGGGATAAATCAAGAGAAAATCGATGAATATCTCGCTATGAAGTTTGAAAACGTAAAGGCGGAGAGACTTTTCGTCGCAAGGGAGAACGAATACGGCGATTTTGCCAAAAAAGGCGAGAAAACGGCAATCTATCCGAGCGTATATTCAGTGTCGGCTGTGAAAAGGCTGCTTGACGAATACGATTTGGACGAAAGCGAAGTCGCACTCGGTCTGCCGATAATTGCAAACGGAAAAGATATTGCGGCGATAGAAAAACTGCTTGCGGATATGCCGAAGATAAAAACGCTCGTATCGCACAACGTTTACGGTTTGCATTTTGCCAAAAAAGGCTACTATGTAATAGCGGGGCAAGGTCATAATATCGCCAACGGATACGCAACTCTTGCGGCAAAGGGGCTCGGTGCGATTGCGTACGAACCGTCTTTGGAATATCGCGATTTTTCCGCACCGTCGGCATTGAAGAGATATTCGCCCAGCAAAGACATCGCGCTTATGACGTTTGCGCATTGCCCGTACAAAACAATTTACGGCAACGATTGCAAAAACTGCAGATACAAGGGGGATATATCCGTTTTTAGAGAAAAGCATTCTTACGTTATAAAGCGCACGAGAGTTGCAGGATGCTATTTCGGATTGTATCCCGCCCGCGATTGAGATTTTCAAAAGCACGCATTTATGCTTGTCAAAAAAGTTAGTTTGTGCTAATATAATGCCAAGCGAAAGCAAATCAATTTTGTAAGGAGAAAAAACTATGCCCAGAGTTATCAGCGATGAGTGCATCCAATGCGGTGCGTGCGCAGATACTTGCCCGGTCGGCGCAATTGCAGAAGGCGACAGCAAATACGTTGTCGATCCCGATCAATGCATCGATTGCGGAGCATGTGAAGACGGTTGCCCCGTCGGCGCAATTTCTGAACAATAATAGAAATTTAGAAGAAGACATGAAGAAAAAGCACTCGCAAAGAGTGCTTTTTCTTCTTCAAAGCGAGGGGTGGGGATGAACGTTGTATGACCGAAAAAAGCACTTTGGGGAGAGGGGATTGTGAAAAATTCAAATCACATGTGACATTTTCGGTGCATAGGCTTTGCTATAATGGTGTTGAACAAGATAAAGGAGAGTATATGGAAGAAAAAAACGGAAAAGAATATGCGAGCCTAAAAGAAAAGGTTGCAGCGGAAGGACGCGTCTCATTTCAAGAGATTGACGACGGCTTGATATCAAGGTCTGACGTGAAGGAGATTATTGCTTCACGAAACGCCGATGACAAGGTGTTTTTCGTCATCGTCGAGATGTATTTATATTGTAGCGAGAGTTTGCGTTTTGAGTTTTGGCAAGTTGCGCCGAAATACGAAGGCGGGTATGAAATAGACGTCAAATACGATGAGCTGAAAAACGGTGTGTGGTGTAGCCGCATGAAAAGAAAGGAGGATTTATCCATTGAAGAAGTCTTTTTATCTTTTGACAACATTATGGCCGGAAACGTGACGGAAACGACAAAATGGTTGGACTTTTATGACACGCTTTTTTATCAAAACAAATTGTACGCTGAAGAAATCGCAACGCGAGTCGAGCGGACAAACGTTATGTCAAAGGAGCAGGCGTTTGAGTGGTATGAAGCACTGAAATTTCTCGTTGGATTTGAGTATCCCGTTTATGAGAACCAAACCACGAGAGAATATGACGATCGCGGAGTATGGTCTGCTACGAGCGCAGATTTTGCAGAGCGCATACGCAAGCCGAGAGCGGCATATTCGTTGCTTTCGGAAACGGCATACGACGAGCAGGGGACAAACGTGTCGTACGGGATGTCTTCGAGCTACAATTTGGGAATGTTGTATGCAAAAGGCGAACTTGAAAAAACAGATGATTTTATGGCTTTTGCATTGCTCGATACGGCATCGAAAAGGGATTTTCCGCTTGCAACGAGAGCGGTTGCTCGGGCATATAGGGACGGAATCGGCGTGCGCAAAGATTATGGAAAATACAAGGATATTATAATGTCTGCGCAACCCATGCCCGATGTGTTTGCGGGGGATGTCGTGGAAATTCTCCAAAAAGAAGGGAAAATGCAAGAAGCTCTCGACAAATGTCGAGAATATCGCCAAAAAGCAGCATGCGCCCACGTGATAATGCCGGATGTGTTGAACCCGATCAACGCGGTATTTTACGATTTGGTTGAAGACGGACGGTTTGAACCTTGCATCCTTGATTTGGAGCTGTTGCTTGAAAGAAACGGCAAGGTTGAGTTTTTTTGCAAAGGAAAAACGTATCTTGTCGAAAAAGTGGAGCAAGAAGGGATGTTTGCGATTAAGTTTGGCAAAGACTATTTTCACGGTTGCGATGACTTTTTCTTGCATGCGAACATACAAGGTAAACCTTTTGCATGGCAAATAAAGGATATTGAAATAAAGGAGTGACGTTATATGGACAAGGAAAAGTTGACAGTGTTTGAGAAACTCGTATACGAAAGAGACGATATCGAAAAACAAGCAAACCTTATTGAGATTTGGTATATTCGAGAATTTGGCAATCTCGTGCAAGAACTGTTCGAGTTGCAGGTTGAGTGTATAAAACTAAAGAAACAAATTGCGTTTTGTCAAGCAAGATGGAACGAAGGGAAAGCAATCAACGGCGAAGAGATGGAAAAGCATATCGACGGCACGATGCAAAAATATTATGACGAGTTGGAATCGTTGATTAAGGTTGCCGAGAATGATAGCTTACTGACGGAAGATGCGTTGAAAGAAGTTAAGCGAATATATTTCAAAGCGGCGAAGTTTATTCATCCCGATCTCAATCCAATGCTGTTTGAACACGAAGAAGTGCAAGAGTTGTGGAATAATATAAGCAATGCCTACAAAGCAAACGATATTGAAAAACTGAAAGAGTACGAACTTGCGCTTGCATCGGTGTTGGAAAAATACGGCCTAAGCGATGAGAGTGTGGATGTGGGCGATATAGATGACAAAATCGCAGCAGTGAAAGCGGAAATCCAAAAAATAAAAGATAGCAAACCGTACACATATAAGCAAATACTTGAAGACACGGTGCAAAAAGCAGAAGAAAGAAATGATTTGCTGAGAAAAATCGGCGAATGTCAGGCATATTCCGAGTTTTTGAAAGAGCAGATGACAAAATATACGATATTGTGGGTGAGAACAGAATGAACGAATTGACAGTGGTGCAACAAAATTTGATAAGCAAAATCAACAAGGACGGTGTGGCGGATGTTCTGAAACCTTTTGTCAAAGACGTGATCATATACAAAACTTTTGTGTCGGATGTAATGTTTTTGGAAGATCCTATTCCTGTCGAAAACGTGAAAATAGGAGACAAACTCGGCTTGAAAATCGGAGCGAGATTCGGAAATGAAAACTATATCGGACTTTACGATTCGAGTGACGAACTTGTTGGCGGAATAGCCGAGTACGAGAGCGAAATTCTTGCAAATTTGTTGAGAGCAGGCAAAGAGCTTTATGCGATTGTAGACGACAAACGATTTGAATACACAAAAATGCTGAGACCGAAAAGTAAAATTATGCATAAACTCGCAATAACGATTTATATGCGCGAGATTTGAATTCTGTGGGCGTGGGTGACCCACCCAATCTGTCATCCTGTCGATGCAAAGCGGAGCAACTTGCTTGCTTGTTTTTTCGCTACGATAGATCCTTCGACTTCGCTCAGGATGACAAGGAAAACTCGAATTTCACCGCTTGAACCACCAAGCCGACAATCTTGCGAAACTGTGGTAGGAGTTTTTGTCCGTGCGAGAACTGTTAGCAAAGATTTTCGGCGCGGTTAGTGAAGGAAAAGCCTAATGAGGCTCTCGGCATTGCTTGTTTTCAAGCAATGCCGTTGCCACGATGACGGCTTTTGTTTATAAGTCGTCAACGTCCTGCACGGGCGCTTCTCCGTCGGGGACGGTGGGATAGCCGTGGTGCGCCGGCGTGCCTGTATAACTGCCGTTCGGGTCATAAAGAGAACGCAGATTTTCGTGTTTTGAAAGGTTGCTGTGGCTGAGTGCCGCACGTGCTTTTCGTTGTTTTCTTATCTTCATATCTTTTCTCCTTTGTGTGCTTTGTCGGTGTACGTATTGTGTGCAAATCTTAATAATTTATTAATTTTATAAATATTTTGTAAAACCATAGAAAACCGTACAATTATATGATAAAATACAAACTGCAATATAATTGCGCTTAAATATCGGACGAATGGACGGTAAAACGCGCAAAATACAAAAACCAAAAACAAAACGGCAGGACAAAAAACATGAAAAACGGCGGTATCGACAAAAGAGTTGTAAAAACCAAAAACGCAATTTTCGAAGCGTTCAAACAACTCGTGCAGCAAAAGGATATGGCGGACATTTCCATAAGCGAACTCACTCAAAAAGCCAACATCACAAGAAGCACGTTTTATATGTACTACGACACGGTCGGCGACGTTCGCGCAGACATCGAGAACGAAATCGTTGCTCGTATCGACAAAATCATGAGCGAAGCGGATCTTCTCAACAGCATGAAAGACCCGTATCCGCTTTTCAGTGCGCTCGCAAGAGAGATCACCGAGCAGGATCAGGACAATCGCTACATACTTTCAAGCAACAATTCGGGACAACTGCTCGACAAAATCAGCGATAGATTCGTCACGGCGTATGTGCACTTCATCACCGAAGCAAACGACGGCACGGACATCGGCAAGGCAAGATACGTTGCCGCGTTCATCGTCGCAGGCATGACGGAATGTTTCAAAATCTGGTTCAATCACAAGAGTAGCATAACTCTTGAAGAATTGTGCAAAAACATCGCGGCGGTCGTAAGTCGCGGACTTGCGTGGCTTCAATCCACGAAAGCGGAAAGAGAAAACGAAAACAAAGACAACGAATAATTTCGGTATATAAAAACAGGGAAGGATTTTTTCGGCGAAGCGGTTTGCTTTGCCGTGTAAAAGCGGAGATTGAAAACTCGGCGCAAGTGCGCCGTACGCATTAAAACAGACGGCATAAAAGGGGTGCGTTATGCTTCAACTTAAAGACATCGTAAAAGATTATCCGACCGCAACAACGACGGTGCACGCGTTGCGCAAAGTTTCGCTCAATTTCAGAGAGAGCGAATTTGTCGCAATTCTCGGTCCGAGCGGCTGCGGCAAAACCACCATGCTCAACATAATCGGCGGACTTGATCGTTACACGAGCGGCGATCTCGTCATCGGCGGAGTGTCCACTGCGGAATTTGACGACGAACACTGGGACGCATACAGAAATGCGACGATAGGGTTCGTCTTTCAGTCGTACAACCTTATTCCGCATCTGACCGTTCTCGAAAACGTCGAACTTGCGTTGAAACTTGTCGGCGAAAAGAAAAAGACGCGCAGAGCAAAAGCGGTGGCGGCTCTTCACAGAGTCAATATGCACGACCATATCAACAAACGTCCGAACCAACTTTCCGGAGGACAGATGCAACGCGTCGCTATTGCGCGTGCAATCGTAAACGACCCCAAAATTATTCTGGCAGACGAACCCACAGGTGCGCTTGACAGTGAATTGAGCGTGCAGGTTATGGACATCTTGCAAGAGATTTCCAAGACCCGTCTCGTCATTATGGTCACGCACAACGCGGAACTTGCGTATCAATATTGTTCCCGTATCTGCAAATTCAAGGACGGAGAACTCATCGAAGATACAAATCCGTTCAATCCCGAAGAAGAGAAAAACGATCTTCCGTCAAGTGATGAAACAGCGCTCGCAGAAGACGGAAAAACCGTCGAAAGCATAGAAGAGTTTATCGTTGACGAAGACGCAAAAGCGCAGGCCGACGTGACGGAAATCGTCACAACCGACGTTTTACCTTCTCAAAAGGAAGAGATAAACGTTCAAAGTGCTCAAAACGAAACGCAAGAGCCAAAGAAGAAAAAGAAAGTTTCCAACCACAAACGCAAAGTCGCGATGAAGAAAATAGGCGGCGACGCAAAGGAACTTTTCGACAAACTCGGACTCAACAGCCTTTCCAAAAAGAAAAAGCGTAAAGACAAGACGTTCAAACCAACGTCAATGAGCGCAGGTATGGCGTTCGGGCTGAGTCTTCGCAACCTTATCTCGAAGAAACGCCGTACGTTCCTGACTGCATTTGCGGGTTCTATCGGCATAATAGGTCTTGCGCTCGTTCTTTCCATATCGAACGGTTTCGATATTTACGTTGACAGAATGCAGGCCGAAATGCTCGCAGGCGTTCCGCTCGGCATATATCAATACAACGTCAAGGATTCGGCCGTTATGGACCTTATGCTCAATTTCACCAACGAGCAAGACCCTGCGGCATATCCCGACACCGACAAAATCGGCATAAATCAGGGCGGAGACAGCAGTTCGCTCGGATTTATAACGAAATTTATCGACGTGTTCCTTGACGGCGTGACCAAAAACGATTTGAGCGAAGACTTCACGACGTATATGAAGAATATGCCAAAAGAAGACTACGACGCTATGAGCGTTTCGTACGGACTTCGCTACAATCTCGTGCGTAAGAGTTACGACGCAAACGGAAACGTCAAATATCTCGACGTGTCGCAAAACCCCGAACCGACCACCGCAATGGGCATAGCCACGACGGTTTTCGGTGAAAACGGATTGCAATCCAAATTCTGGCAGACGCTCGTAGGTGACGAGCAGACTATGCTCAAAGAATACGACCTTATCGGTGAAAACAGCCGCTATCCGCAAAACAAAAACGAAATTTTGCTTTGCATCAACGACGACAACTCGATAAACAAAACTTTGCTTACGGCGTTCGGCATCGAACTCTACAAAAAGGACGCGGACGGCAATCTTGTACTCGGTGAAAACGGCAGCCCCGTCGAACTCACCGCCGACGAGATAACTTCCGATTATTTCATCGGACAAACGTTCAAACTCATCGATAACGACGATTATTACAAATATAACGACGAAGACGGTTGCTATGAAAATCTCGACTTCAATTCGAGCAATCTCACCTGGGGATATTCTTCTTCCGCACAAGGCGATTTGCAAAGCCTATACGACGGAGCGGAGAACGAACTCAAAATCGTCGGTGTAATTCGTCAGAAAGAGAAGAGCATGCGCTCATACGTCAACTCCGCGCTTTGCTTCACGCCGGAACTTGCCGAATGGGCACTCGAAAAAGCGTACAACAGTCAGGTTGCGGCGTTCCAGAGACAATCCGAATATATGGACAACATGATAACCGTGTTCGACGAACTTCTTGATGAAGTGGAAATCACCGAAAACAAGGGCATCGCAAGTCTCGTTTCGGGCGCAGTGTTGAAATTCTCATATTTCTGCAAGGCAATCGGTGCGTCCAAAGCGTCCAGTTATATCACCGTGTATCCTGCAAACGTAACTCAAAAAGAAGCCGCAGGAAAATACATCAACGCGTATAGAAACGCAAAAGGCGAGCAAAACGGATATTTCGACGTCTCGGCAATGTTCCTTTACAACGTCAACGCAATTCTCAATCTCGTCTCGGCAATGCTCATCGCGGTTGCCGCAATCTCGCTTGTCGTTTCCACCGTCATGATCGGCGTCATCACGTCCAACTCCGTCATCGAGCGTACTCGCGAAATCGGTATTCTCCGCGCACTCGGTGCACGAAAGCGTGATATTCGCAACGTCTTCCTTGCCGAAACTTCGCTCATCGGTCTTGCCAGCGGCATCATCGGCATCGTCCTGACCTACGTCCTTTGCCCGCTCATATCGCTCATCATCAAAGCGTCCACCGGCATCGGATCGCTCCTGCATTTCAACCCGTTGCACGCGCTCATACTCGTCGTTCTCTCTCTTGCACTCACCGTCATTTCCGGTATTTTGCCGGCAATCGGAGCGTCAAGGAAGAATGTCGTTGATGCACTCCGCGTCGATTAAAAACCACGCTAAATAGCGAATAACTTCGTCAGAGCCACGCTCCCGTCAACTCACGTACGTCTAGTACGCTAGGGTTGCCGTTAGTGTGGCTCTTTCTTGTTCTTCAACTATTTAGCGTGGTTTTTTGCGAAGCAACAGTATTAGATAGTACGCTCGTAGCACATTAGGGGGCGAACAAGGGATTTTTTGCCATTCATCTATTTAGCGTGGTTTTACAAACGACACAATTTCGGAGCGTACTTATAAACGGAATATGCAACTTCAAAGACGGAACACGAGCCGCAACGGCGGCGAGCAAATAAGCGCCGAGCAAGACGAA
>CALGEU010000236.1 GCA_937881285.1 uncultured Clostridia bacterium
GCGATGACGTTGAGATTGACGGCAGGGAAATCTATTTTGCGCCAAACGAGTTTTCTCTTCATATCCGACACGCCGTGATAGGTTGCCGACACGGCAAATTCTATTGCGATAAGGAAACACGAGAAAAATGCGGTCGCATACTGTGCCGGCGTCGTTGCCGCAAGCATCATGAAAATCATAAAAATCAATGCGAAAACTGCGCCGAGCGCGTGAGACGACGAGTTGATAAACTCTTCGAGCGGCGTGTAATAGACGAGTTGGTTTTGTTTGTACAACTCTTTCAATTCTTCTGTGTTCTCGGGTGTTTTGAGAGAGAAATTGCTTGTCATAGGGATATAGTAGCGTATAAAAGGCGATATGGCAAGCGATATAACGCCGCCAAATGCGCAAAAACGGCGAGAAAAGTCAGAAATCGTCTCATTTGTCGTTGTCGGAAAAGAAATTGATTTTTGACACTTTCTGTGCGGTTTTGCGAGAAGTTTTCCGAAAACCCTTGATATTTTGTTTATAACTTGATATAATTGATTTACTTATTATTATTGAAATAATAATATATTAACTACTAAAATATATTTTAATAGGAGAAAAGATGTCAGAAGAAGTCAAACACAGTTACGACGCGGGCGATATTCAGGTTCTCGAAGGACTCGATCCCGTCAGAAAGCGTCCAGGTATGTACATAGGCTCGACGGACGTTCGCGGACTTCATCACCTTGTGACCGAAGTCGTGGACAACTCCATCGACGAAGCACTTGCGGGCTATTGCACGCATATCGTCGTCGAAATACTCAAAGACGGCGCGATTCGCGTTACGGACAACGGCCGCGGCATCCCCACGGGCATTATCGAAAAGGAAGGAAAATCGGCTGTCGAAGTCGTTTTGACCAAACTTCACGCGGGCGGAAAATTCGGCAGCGGCGGCTACAAAATCTCGGGCGGTTTGCACGGCGTGGGCGTATCCTGCGTCAACGCGCTCAGCGAATGGTTGGTTGCCGAAGTCAGACAAAACGGCAAACTTTATCGTATTCGTTTCAACCGCGGTATTGCGGAGAGACCGCTTGCGGTCGTCGGCGACGCAACGGACACCGGCACGACGATTACGTTCTATCCCGATGCGGAAATCTTTGAGACGCTCGATTTCAACTACGAGACGATGAAGACTCGTCTTCGCGAACTTGCGTATCTCAACAAAGGCCTTATCATCGAACTTGCAGACCAAAGAGTCGAGCCCGAACGCAGAGAAGTTTTCTGCTATGAAGGCGGCATCGTGTCTTTCGTCGAAGAGATGAACAAGACCAAAGAGACGATTTTCCCCGAAGTCATTTATTTCGACGAAAAATACGTTGACAGCGAAATCGAAGTCGCAATGCAGTACAACGACAGTTATTCGGACACGATACTTGCGTTTGCAAACAACATCAACACCGAAGAAGGCGGCACGCACCTTGACGGTTTCAAATCGTCCCTGACGAAGATAATCAACGATTACGGCACGAAGGCAGGCATTCTCAAAGGTTCGGAGAAACTCAGCGGTGAAGACGTCAGAGAAGGTCTCACGGCGGTTATTTCCGTCAAACTCGCAGAGCCGCAGTTCGAAGGTCAAACCAAGACCAAACTCGGCAACAGCAGTATGCGCCAAGCGGTCGCAAAGGGCGTAACGGAAGGCTTCGGAACTTATCTTGAAGAACATCCGCGCGAAGCGAAAGAACTCGTGCTTAAAACCATTACGGCGCAAAGAGCGAGAGAAGCGGCGCGTATGGCAAGAGAAAGCGCAAGAAGAAAGAGCGCGCTCGAAAGCACGACTCTTCCCGGCAAACTTGCGGACTGCACCGACAAAGACCCGAGAAACTGCGAAATTTATCTCGTCGAAGGCGATTCTGCAGGCGGCAGTGCAAAGCAAGGCAGAGACAGACGTTTCCAAGCGATACTTCCCCTTCGCGGCAAGATTTTGAACGTTGAAAAAGCGACTCTTCACAGAGTTCTCGAAAACGAAGAAATCAAAGCCATGATAACCGCGTTCGGCTGCGGAATCAACGCCGAGTATGACGAATCCAAACTTCGCTACCACCGCATCATCTGCATGACCGATGCCGATGTGGACGGCAGCCACATTCGTATTCTCATGCTCACGTTCCTGTTCCGTTTCATGCGTCCGCTCATCGAGAACGGTCACGTGTTTATCGCTCTTCCGCCACTTTACAAGATTGCAAAGGGCAAACAGGAGCAATATTTCTACGACGACGAAAGTCTCAACGCTTACTACGAAGAATTCGGCAGAAAGAGCGGCGAACTTCAACGCTATAAAGGTCTCGGTGAAATGAACCCCGAACAACTTTGGGAAACCACCATGGATCCGCAAAAACGTACGCTGTTGAAAGTCACCATGGAAGACGCAATCGAAGCGGACAGACTCTTCTCCATTCTCATGGGCGAACAACCCGAACTCCGCCGCGAGTTTATCGAACAGAACGCGAAACTCGTCACGGATCTCGACGTATAAGGAGTGAATTATGGCGAACATAAGAGACGACGTAAACAACGAATATATACAACATATAGCAAATTCGACGGTCAAAGACGTAGAGATAAACGGAGAACTTAAAAAGTCCTTTATAGCGTACGCTATGGCGGTCAACGTGTCCCGTGCTATCCCAGACGTAAGAGACGGTCTCAAACCCGTTCACAGACGTATTCTTTACGCTATGAGCGAACTCGGTCTCACTCCCGACAAACCCTATCGTAAGTGCGCTATGGTCGTCGGTGAAGTGCTCGGCAAATATCACCCGCACGGCGACAGTTCGGTCTACGACGCAATGGTCAGACTCGCACAGGACTTCTCCATTCGTTGCCCGCTCATCGACGGACACGGCAACTTCGGTTCTATCGACGGAGATCCGGCGGCGGCATATCGTTACACAGAAGCGCGTCTTTCCAAAATCGCGCTCGAAATGATAAGAGACATTGACAAAAAGACCGTTGATTTCTATCCCAACTTCGACGACACGAGAGAACAACCTGTCGTTTTGCCTTCGAGATTCCCCAACCTTCTCGTCAACGGCTCGGACGGTATCGCAGTCGGTATGGCGACGTCCATTCCGCCGCACAATCTCGGTGAAGTCATAGACGCAACGATTGCGCTTTTGCACAATCCCGACGCAACCGTTGACGACCTTATGGAATACATTCCCGCCCCCGACTTCCCGACGGGTGCGCTCGTGCTTGGCAGACATATGATAAAGCAAGCCTATCGCACGGGACGCGGTGGCTGCATTTTGCGCGCTAAGGCGGAAATCGAAGAAATGCCCAACGGCAAGAGCAGAATCATCGTCACGGAGATTCCGTATCAGGTCAACAAGGCAAAACTCATCGAAAACATCGCAGACCAGGTCAAAGACAA
>CALGEU010000237.1 GCA_937881285.1 uncultured Clostridia bacterium
CCAAATCGAAAGATTTGTTGCCGCTCACGGGTTATGTTCACGGCGGATGCTCGCCCGTCGGAATGAAGAAATTCTTCAAAACGACGATTGACGAGAGCGCGCAGTATGTAGACTGCATATTTTTTTCGGGCGGAAAAATCGGGTATCAGATAGAAACGACGCTCGAAGAACTTGCAAAAACAATCCGCTTCACGCTTGCCGACGTTACGGTGAAATAATTGCGTGTTGCCTACGCGCGCGACGTGTGATACAATAATAATATAAAAGTGTGTTTCAAAACGCACAGGGAGAGTCGTATGGAAAAGAAAAGCGTTTTATTTACCATAATCACGATATTCGTTGCAATAATCATAATTGCGACGGTTTTGGTTTTCCCCGAAAGAGTTGCGGACGCAAACTCGGCGCAACGCTATTTTGAAGGAATCGACTCGACGGG
Source organism: uncultured Clostridia bacterium (assembly GCA_937881285.1). Lineage (GTDB taxonomy): Bacteria > Bacillota > Clostridia > Christensenellales > CAG-917 > CAG-475. Next base: position 437 of record CALGEU010000237.1, read on the forward strand.
TGCTCTTGTCGACATGGAAAACTGTCCTATTGTCGTTGACAAGGAAGACCTTGATTTTTATATCGAATACACCGACGACGCTCCTTCAAGAGACGAGCTTTATTACGCCGCGCGTTTCGGATACGTCACGGCAACGTACACGTTCCGCAATCCGAGCGAGAATACGATAAATATGGACGTCGTTTTTCCGTACGGTTATGCGCCGAAAGGCGACGATATAGTCGAAAAAGAATGTTCAGTCAAGGTGGACGGAGAAGACATTGCGTGGAAGAAAAGATACACTTTGAAAGAGTATTACCGTTTCAACGCGGTTGAAGATATGCAACTCATCAAGGACGGCTTCGATCAGGACGAGTATTTTTATACGGATAAAAAAGTGTACAAATACGTGTATTCCGTCAACGACGACGTCAACGGCAGAAAACTCGAGTTCCAATTCAATACGAGCGACAGAAAAATAGTCACCGATTATTATTCATACAGCGGCTCTTCTACGTGTACGCTTTATGTCGATACGGTCGGAAAACAAGAACTTACGTTTTACGTCATCGGAGAAGATCTCGACCTTGCCGCGAGTGAAGAAACGGTCATAAACGAGCAAAAGGGCGGACATCTCACGCTTGTGTCTCGCACGGAACAGACGTTCGGAGATGAACTTGCGTTTATCAATCGTCCCAAGGACAGCGACATAAGCGACGTCGACTGGTACAATGCGTTGAGCAGTAAGTTTGATTACGTTAGAAACGTGACAGCTTTTTCACCGCAATATTTGACGGTTCTCGGCATGGACGGTTACAACGGCGGTTACGAATTGTTCCGTTGGTGTCAGTATACGCTTTCGATTGCTCCGGGACAAAGCGTCGTGAACGCGGTCACCGTTCCGCTGTTTCCGAGCGTTGACGAGTATTACGACCCCGACGTGTACGAATTTACGTATTATCTTTCGCCTGCAACAACTTGGGCAGGATTCAAAGATTTGACGGTGAATATCCACACCAACGGCTACGTGCTTAAATATCAGGATAAAGGCTTTGAAAAGGTCGACGGCAAATATACCTATCATTCTGACACTCTTCCGAGCGGCGAGTTGACGTTCAAAGTTTGCAAAGAAGAAAAACCGACGACGCAGTATGGAAGCGTGATTTCTTCGGTGATTACGGTGTTGGCAAAAGCGATAGGTTTCGGCGTCTTGTTGCCCGTATCGATTATTCTGATAGTCATCGTTATAATCGTTATCGTGAAAGCGGTGAAGCGCAAGAAAAAGAAGACAATCGATAAGAACGCACAAACGAATTTCGTGCCTGTGAATAAGATCGAAACAAACGGGTATACGCCTGTGAACAACGTGTCGGAATGTCGGTCGCAAGACGAAAAAACGGTTGAGACCGACGTGCAAGCAGAAACGGAAAAGTCTTCCGCCGGCGCACAAACGGCTATTGAAAACGAAGAGAACTCCGAGAATGTTATGCATTCGGAAACCGACGAAAATTCGATTGAATCCGACTTGAAAAACACCGAAGATTCATCGGACGCGCGCAAATTCTGGTGATTGAACGACAATAAAAAGGCACGGCAAAAGCCGTGCCTTTTCCATTGAATAACGGTTTGATTAAAGGGAAATACGGCAGTTTAATAAATCGTTGACACATCGCATGTCTCATGTTATATTGAATGAAAGAAATGCTATTACGTCGTGATTGCATGTCGCACTAATTTTCAACAGTATATACGGGGAGAATCACGTGAAAAAGGAAATTGTTCTTTATCATTTTTTTCAATCCACTATAATACGGAAGCACTATATGTGAAATAGGAGAAATATTTTTTATCTCTACACTATTTTCTTATGCAAAAATAGCACCTTAAACAAAAGTGCTGATGCAACAACAAATTAAAAATAGGAATAGATTCAATAATATTATTATAAATAAAATATATTAAAAGGAGATCATTTATGAAAAGAAAGTTTGCAATTGTATTGCTGACATGTATTTTGCTTTCGCTTACTTTGTTTTCATTTGCAGGCTGCAACAGAAAACTCGTTACGGTAAATATCTATGCAATTTCGTACCCAAATTCGGATAAGACATATCAGTTATCTTCTAATACTCAATGGAGCGGAATGCCTGTAGTTTTCAAGAAAGATATCTTACAGTTTATTCCTAAACACTATTTAGTAGCAGACGATTTTAAGGGATTTGGATATTATTTAGATATAGAGTGCACAAAAAAGTATAATCTAAACACAAAAATTGAAGAAGATACGGATTTATATACGTTGTTTTGTGAAGGCGGTTCAAATTTTGTTGTATTCTGTTTTGAAGGTGAAGAGTATTTCTTTTTTGTGGAAGACATCGATGCAGAATTGACGGTTGATTCATTTGTCGTTTCTGCATATGGAAAAGAACTTGACAGAGAAAAAATACAGT
>CALGEU010000238.1 GCA_937881285.1 uncultured Clostridia bacterium
GATAGAGAAATGTCATTATTTTTGCAATAGGGGAAAGCCCGAAGGGAAGGGGTAACATTGCATTAAAGTTTTACACATAAAACTTTTGTAGTTTTGTAGTGTCGTGAACTTATTAAAAACTTATACACGCACTCTGTCTATTAGGAGCGTACATATAAATGTTATGAACGACTTAGAAGACGGAACACGGGCAATAAGGCGGATTGCTACGCAAACGTCGCAGTCCAAACAGCTGACGAAGGGGAAATTGTATTTTGTATATGGAAGATTATTCATTAAAATTTCTTACAATCATTCGTTTCTCCACATTTTCATATGTTTTTGTGTAATAATTTTTCAGAGTTTTGTTTATAAAACAAACAATTTTTGGCAATCGATAAAAAAGCATTGTAAATCGATTTTTCAAGTGCTATAATACTATTTCAATATAAGAGAGTATATTATGGACGAAGTAAGAACTGTTGAACTGAAAGAAAGCATCATAAAAAACAACGACGCGGACGCGGATAAATTGCGTGGCGAACTTGACGATATGGGCGTTTTCTATATCAACGTTATGTCATCGCCGGGCAGTGGAAAGACGACGTTGCTTTGTGCGCTTACGAAAGCGTTGAAAGACAGATGCAGAATCGGAGTTATGGAAGCGGATATCGACGGAGACGTCGACGCGTACACCGTTCGTCAGGCAGGTGCGGAGTCCATACAGTTGCACACGGGCGGAATGTGCCATCTCGATGCCGACATGTCTCGTCAGGGATTCAAAGAGTTCAAGACGGGCGCGGACATCGTGTTTCTTGAAAATATCGGCAATCTCGTGTGTCCTGCCGAATTCGATACGGGCGCGCATTTGAGACTCGTGCTTTTGTCTATCCCCGAAGGCGACGACAAGCCGCTGAAATATTCGCTGATGTTCTCGTCGGGAGACGCGGTTGCGATAACAAAACTCGACACCGCGAAATATTTCGATTTCGACGTGGAAAAGTGCAAGGAATATATCAAGAGATTGAAACCCGACACCGAAGTGTTCACTGTTTCCGCAAGAAGCGGTGAAGGCGTAGAACGACTTGCGGACTGGATATACTCGAAATACGCTGAGTGGAAGGTGAAAAAATGAAAATCATATCCGTGAAAGAAAGCGTATTTTCTCAAAACGACAGAGTCGCCGACGAGACGAGAGCGAAACTCAAAGAGCAGGGGACGTTCCTTATCAACGTGATGTCGTCGCCGGGAAGCGGCAAAACGACGTTGTTGTCCGCGCTTATCAACGCTCTTAAAGACAGACTGAAAATCGTGGCTATGGACGTGGATATAGAAACGGACGTGGACGCGAGAAGACTTCACGACAACACGGGCGTCGTGAGTGTGCAGGTTCACAACGGCGGACTTTGCCACATAGACGCCGACATGGTGAAGGAAAGTTTGTCTCAAGCGGATTTCCCGAAGTCCGACTTGATAATTCTCGAAAACATAGGCAATCTCGTGTGTCCTGCGGAGTTCGATACGGGCGCACATCTCAATATGATGCTTCTGTCCGTCCCCGAAGGAGACGACAAACCGCTGAAATATCCGCTTATGTTTGAGAAATGCGATTTGGTTGCGGTGACCAAAATCGATACGCTCGAAGCGTTTGACTTCGACATGACAAAGTTCAACGAGCGAGTCAAGTCGCTCAACCCGAATGCGCAGATATATCCTGTCAGCGCAAAAACGGGGGAAGGACTTGAAACGCTTGCAAATAAAGTGTACAATATAATAAAAGTTTTCAAAGGAGAAAATGAAAATGGCTGAGATGAGCAAAGCGTATGTCCCAGAATTTATGGGAGATCCGAAACCGAGAAAGAAGATTCTCAAATTGGCAAGAAAGATTACGGACTGCATCGATCACAAGATCAAAGGCGTCACCGTAAACGATCCCGAATACTGGGGACTTGCATGTATCATGACCGACGAAATGGCAGACGTCGCACTCAAGATGAAGGTGCGTCATCACTACACCATCGAAGATCTTGAAAAATTGAACCCCGAAGTCGAGAAAGAAAAACTCCATTCGCTCGTTCAACAAATGAGCAACATCGGTATTCTCGAATACGACTACGGCAATCATTACGACGACAACGGTCCTATTCCCGGTGCAAAGAAAGAACGTCGTTACACGCTTCCCATGTTCGTTCCCGGTTCTGCGGAATTCACCAACATGATCAAGAAGCAACTCGACGATCACCCCGAACTTGCAATGTTCTTTGAAAGAATGACTTATCTTCCTTTGACGATGGTCACTCCGATGGTTCCTGCAGGCGGCGCAGGTATCGGTATGCACGTCATCCCCGTTGAAAAGGCAATCGAGATGGAAAACGGCACTGCCGACATCGAACACCTTTCCTACTGGCTCAAGAAATACGAAGGACATCTCGGCGTCGGCATTTGCTCCTGCCGTTACGGCAGAGCCAAACTCGGCGAAGGCTGCGGCGACTCTTGCGACGACTGGTGTATCGGCGTCGGCGATATGGCTGACTACTGCCGCGAGACCGGAAAAGGTCACGACATCACCTACGACGAAGCAATGCAAATTCTTCGCAACGCAGAAGCAAACGGCTTCGTTCACCAAATCACCAACATCGACGGCAAAGACAAGATTTTCGCAATCTGCAACTGCAACGTGAATATCTGCAACGCTCTTCGTACGTCACAACTTTTCAACACTCCGAATATGTCCAGAAGCGCATACGTCGCAAAGGTTGAAAAAGACAAATGCGTGGCTTGCGGCAAGTGCGTCGAATATTGCCCCGCAGGCGCAGTCAAACTCGGACAAAAACTTTGCACGAAACAAGGCGAAATTCAATATCCGAAGCATGAACTTCCCGACAATCTCAGTTGGGGTCCGGATAAATGGGACGAAGATTATCGCGACAACAACCGCATCAACTGCTACGAGACAGGTACGTCTCCCTGCAAGGTTGCTTGCCCCGCACACATCGCAGTTCAAGGTTATATCCGCAAAGCAAAAGAAGGCAAATACAGAGAAGCACTTGCTCTCATCAAGAAGGACAACCCGTTCCCGGCAATCTGCGGTCGCGTCTGCAACAAGCGTTGCGAAGCAGCCTGCACGCGCGGAACTATTGACGAAGCAGTCGCAATCGACGACATCAAGAAATTCATCGCAGAACAAGATTTGCACGCAGAGACCAGATACGTCCCCGAAGTGGTCATTCCGTCCAACGTTGACAAACAATGGAGCCAGAAGATCGCAATCATCGGTGCAGGCCCTGCAGGACTTTCTTGCGCATACTATCTCGCAACCAAGGGTTACAAACCCACCGTGTTTGAAAAGAACGAACGTCTCGGCGGTATGCTCACCTACGGTATTCCGTCCTACAAACTCGAAAAAGACGTCATCGAAGCGGAAATCGATATTCTCCGTGAACTCGGCGTTGAATTCAAGACCGGCGTGAACGTCGGCAAAGACGTCACTCTCGACGAATTGAGAGCGCAAGGTTACAAAGCGTTCTACATTGCAATCGGCTGCCAGAGCGGCAGATTGCCGGGAGTCCCGGGCGAAGACGCAATTGGCACCGATATGGCAGTTTCCTTCTTGCACGCGGCAACCGAAAATCACGACAGAAAGATGCAAGGCAAGACCGTTGTCATCGGCGGCGGCAACGTTGCTGTTGACTGCGCACGCACGGCTGCACGCTTCGGAAGCGAAGAAGTTGGTATGTACTGTCTTGAATCCAGAGACACGATGCCCGCAAGCAAGAAAGAAATCGAAGAAACCCTTGCAGACGGCATCACCGTCAACAACGGTTGGGGTCCGAAGGAAATTCTCAAAAACGAAGACGGCACCGTCAAGGCAGTCGTGTTCAAGAAGTGCTTGAGCGTTATTGATCCAGCAACCAAGAGATTCAGCCCGAAATACGACGAAAACGACACCATCACGGTTGAAGCACAAAACGTCATCTTCGCAATCGGTCAAACGGTTGTTTGGGACGAACTTCTCAAGGGAAGCAAGGTTCAATTCCATCACGGCAATTACCCCGTCGCAGACTCTCTCACTTATCAGACGGCAGAGCCCGACATCTTCGTCGGCGGCGACGTGTACAGCGGTCCGAAATTTGCAATCGATGCAATCGAAGCAGGTAAGAACGCGGCAGTTTCACTCCATCGTTTCGTACAACCCGGCACGAGCATGACCATCGGTCGCAATCGTCGTGACTTCATCGAACTCGACAAGGACAACATCGTCATCGACAGTTACGACACCGCAGGCAGACAAGAAGCAAAAGAACTCGACGGCGACAAGCACTCCTTCAGAGACCTTCACGGCACTCTCACCGCAGAGCAAGTTCACACCGAAGCGTCTCGTTGCTTGGGCTGCGGCGCAAGCGTCGTTGACGAAAACAAGTGCATCGGCTGCGGTATCTGCACCACCAAGTGCGAATTTGACGCAATCCATCTCCACAGAGAACATCCCGAATGCTCCACGATGGTGCGCAGTGAAGACAAGTTCAAGGTTATCATCCCCAACGCAATCAAGCGCGGCATGAGAATCGTCTTCGGCAAAAAGACCGATGCTGAAAAAGCGTCTCAAAAGAAACACAAAGAAGCGGTCAAAGCCGCAAAAGCAGCCAGAAAGGCAAACAGATAAGGAGCAATAATCATGCACGAGTTGGGAGTGGTGTTCCACATCGCAGACCTGGTCAGCGACGTAGCAAAAGAGAACAAAGCAGAAAAAATCAAGAAAGTCGTTATGCAAATCGGTGAAGTGTCAACCGTCGTCAACGATCAGTTGATCGATTGTTGGAACTGGAACGCAAATCGTACCGACCTTCTTCGCGGCTGCACTCTTGAGATAGAACCCATTCCCGCCGTGACTTATTGCGAAGACTGCGGCAAAGAGTACCCCACCGTCAAATTCGGCAAAATCTGCCCCTATTGCGGCAGTGAACACACCTATTTGCGTAGGGGAAATGAAGTGGTCATCAAGGAAATCCAAGTAGATTAAA
>CALGEU010000239.1 GCA_937881285.1 uncultured Clostridia bacterium
ATAATTATATTTTATTCTTATCGCATAAGGTTGTCAACTGAATATCAGAATTTATGTCACTCAAAAATCAGAAATAAAGTTGTGCGAAATTTTGTCAGTAAATGATCGTCATGAGAAATACTTCGCATACGCTGCTCCGAATACCTTATGAGATTTTCCATACAATTTTTTTGCATAATTGCGCATTCTTATTCTGTAATTTTGCGGCAGACCCGAATCTACCGGAATCATATCGAAACGTTCAGCCGTATAAATATATGAAAACGTATATGCATCGAGTTCTCTTACGTTACCGAAGTATTCATTATGCTGGCAGTGATTACGTATAACCCTTTCGCTCTTCCATTCCTGTATAATTATTTCGTCTTCTTTTGGATTTTGAGACGTTATTTGTCTGTATTGATAATAATGTCTCATCTCGTGCGCCACGATATGTATCAACCAAAGCACTCTGCCTTCACCATCGCAATTACGAAACAATTTTTGAAATTTTTGATAATCAAAGTATATTGCACTACTCCCCTTACTTTTGCCTTCGACAAACATCATAACCGCATAGGAATTAAAACTGGTTTCGAGAATATACGGCTTTTTTGAATAGCCGAATATTTTCAGACAATCGTTTATGGTGTTCTTGATTACATTAATAAACTGACGTTTTCTCAATGACGGATTTCCTTTTGCCATATACGCCCCCTTATCTCTCAAAACTCTGAACGCTTGAAATTTGCGATTAACTTTTCCGCTCTATCTCGTTTTATATTCTGTTCTTGCATGAGATATCGCTGCAAATATCGCAATAAGTTTACATTTTCAGCAACAATTTTCTCTGCTTTTGCATAACATTCTTCAAGAATTTGAGCAAATTTTTCATTGATTTTTTCGACGAAATCTTTACTGTATTGAAGCCTACTGCACCTATATTCATTATAAAGATAATCAAATCCCAACATTCCAGTTTCAGACATTCTGAACAACAAATCGTTCGCCGCTGAAAAATCTGAATAAGTGTCATCAAACGTTCTACCAAAAATCGCTTTTTCTGCTGCCATTCCGCCGAAGAGAACGCTTATTGCATTTTTGAAATCGTCGAGACAATAGTACTTTTTGATTTCTATCGTGTCATCGATACAATCATCATTTTCATCACAATCAACGGAATTGCAACTTTCATTTTCTTCGTTTTCTTCATTATCATCGTCATCATCGCAGTCATCGTCCCAATCATCTGAAACATCTGATATTACGTTTGCGAAGAAATCATTTCCTACATTGCCCTTTTGCAAATCAAGCATATAGTTTGCATTCTCACAAAGTGCGTTTGCTACGATAAAATATCCAAGGTTATGGCAACTGACTATTCTCTTCTCTTCATCGCTTTTTTCGCGTTGAATATCCTGAAAGCTTATTTCGTTGATTTTTTCATACACAAGAGTTTCGGATACTCGGTTGTTTTCGTCAGATTCCAAAAGACATTCATTTACAAGCGTTTCGAGTCCCGAACAAGAAAAACCCGTTGTTCTTGACGCAATCTCTTTTACATCTGTCTCAAAAACACAATTCGATTTTTCGATATACATAGACAAAACCGCTTTTCTGGTCGAGTAATCTGGATTCGGCAACATTATTTTCTTGTCTATTCTTCCCGGTCTCAACATGGTTTCGGGGATAGCGCCGAAGTTGTTGCAGGTTGCGACAAAAAACACGTTACTGTCCTTGTTTATTCCGTCAATCAGCGTGAGCAGTTGCGTCAGAATAATCTTCGATCTGTCTGTCACATAGTCCTGTCGAACGTCAGGCAAAATTTTGTCAAGTTCGTCCACAAAAATAATACTGTACTTATGACTTTTGTTTGCTTTATCGAATGCTTTTTTTATCTGTTTCATAACAGAATTTTCATCTTTTGCATTTCCCAAATCTATGACGTACATCGGCAAATCACACTCTTTTGACAAAACGTGAGTAAACAACGTTTTTCCATTGCCGGCACTGCCATAAAAGATTATTCCTTTGGGCATTTTTGCACCCTTTTGCAAATAGTACTCGCGATTATTCAAGATTTCACAAATCTTTTTCAGTTCTTCTTTTTCTCTTTCATAACCTGCAATCAAATCAAAATAACTCATTTTCATCACCTCGCCTCGTTTGATGCTTCAAGTATACAGCATGCAAAAACAAAATGTAATACCGCATTATTTCAAAAAAATATGCCCCCTATAATTCTACTAGTATATTTTTTAGTATTTTTTATTTGATTTTTGCCCCCTTTTAGTGTACATTTATAGTTAAGGTGATAAAAATGCAAGACAAAATAAAGGTAAGTATACAAAAGAGTGTTTTGGAGACCTTGAAAGCGGATTGCCGGAATTTCAACATATTGAAAACTGACAATACCCCAAATTTTAACTCTTTCATAAACACTCTCATCGTAAACTATTACGAAACTTTTACCGCAAGCGAAGAAAATTTACACGACGAAATTTCAAAGATTGTCGAAACACTTCCTGAAAGATATCAGGAACAAGTTTCATCTGCTTTTATAAAAATCATAGGTAAAAGAGAACAGTCAACAATCGAAGGAAGCAATGTTACGTTTTCGTTCAAACCGACCAAACAATCGGAAAAAGCTATATCGTTTATACAAAACGTCATTCTATCCAATGAATCGTTATCATCTTTTTATAGAAGGATGTTTGTGTCATACGCTTCACATCCGCAACCGCAACGCGAACTTATTATTTGCAAGGACAATTATGATCTATTGCAAAAAGCAATCAAAAAAGGCGTGCAGGTATGCATAACGCTACAAAAAGATTGCATAAAAAGCACATCGGTTTACGCCATCGCTCCGGCAAAAGAAGAGTTGTACAACTACGTTCTTTCAGCAAACGAAAATGCACTTATAACTTTACGCCTTGCAAAAATAAAATCCGTGTCGTTATTATCAAAAAAAACTGCAATCACGAAAGAAGTGCAAGCAATCTTCGAAAGACAGATACGTTGTGGAGCACAATACCCGATCTCTAAAAACGAGAACGAACTGATTAAAGTCGTTCTTTCTCCCAAAGGGCTATACCTTTTCCAAAAAATATATCTATACCGCCCTACTCCTGTGAAAATCGAAGACAACGTATATTATTTTGATTGTTCTATCAATCAGGCGACACATTACTTCAAAAGATTCGGCGTCGACGCAATCATTGTTGAACCTGCAAATGCGACATTGCTTATGGCAAACTATTACGCGGGCGCAGCAAGAAAATACTCTAAGGCAGCATCTCAACACGACATTCCTAAGCAAAATACAATCAAGCCATTTCGACAACGCTAATTTCAATTGCTCTGTTCTCGTTGCGGAAACGAAATCTTGCACGCAAACGAAGTTGCGTATCTTTTCGAAATAAGCAATAGTTTTATAATACCGTTCAAAAGCCTAAGTTGATTGTCTATCAAATCCTTTGAATGAAAAAACCGTGTTTTTTTGCATAATAGCACACAAATCCGTGACCGCGGCGCAAGAAAACCGCCGTT
>CALGEU010000240.1 GCA_937881285.1 uncultured Clostridia bacterium
ACTCGAAAATATACTAAAAATCGCATAAATTATGAATTTTTATGCATGGAGTACTCAATGGGACTTTTCAGTAAAAAGAAGAAAAAGAAAGCAAAACGCACTACACCGACATCGAAGGTTGCAACAAAGTCTGCATCGAAGGCGACATCTAAGCCGAAGCAAAAAGGAAAAACTCAAGAGCCAAATCAATGGCGCAACAGCAAAGGTGTCGATGAACCACTACGAATTGGTCGTGGCATTCGTACTAGAGATGAGTATTATGCCGGACAAGACGGGAAAGAGATTCATTCTGAAATTGACGAACGCGAATTATATCGCCGTAGTGTAGTTCTAGATATAGACGATGAGCAAAACCTAGCAGTTACCAAAATACATACTTTCAAATCAAAGGATTATCCGGATATACCGAATGACGCAAATAAACGAAAGTATGAACGCAGAATCCAGACAGCATCTGGTAGCAATAAAGAGTTAAAACCTATAAGACTTGAAAAAGATAGGTTTGAACTCGCGCCAGCGAATGAAGATGTCACAGAAGCACAAGCAAAAGAAATGCTTGATGACATTGAAAATGCATCAAATCAAAACAAAAAACGCATGCAAGCGTTTAGAGAAAAAAAGAAAGCAGGAAGTTGATGCTTCCTGCTTGAATAAAGACGATAGTAGGTCTTAAACACTGACGATGCCTCTTCCGTCCCCGCCCGTTCTACCGGGAATCCTTGCGGACTGCCACCGTATGGCATACTCATGAGATAATTATATTTTATTCTTATTACATGGGTTTGTCAACTGAATATCGGCTTTTATGCCGCTCAAAAATCATATGACAACGAAATTTTACAAAAAAACGACTGAAAACAGCATCAAATCAAGCATCAGAAGCCGCGTCGGAGACGTCGATTTTTCGTCAAACGCCGAAATAATAGACGCGTTGGCGTACGCCTGCACGTTCAAATCGCCGCGCCGTTTTTCCGATATGGAAATGAACGAGCAGTCATGGCAGGATTTAGCAACCACCATAACCGTGCTCGAACTCGAGCAGGCAACGGACAGTTTGCAAAGATTTACATATGGAAATCGATTGTTTTACATACTCGGATGTCTTACTCGAATTTATTCGCGCCGAAAATCAACAACGGCGCATGCGCAGCAATTCCGTGAACGCCACTACACGAAGGCGGAACTCGCGCGCACGGTCACGCGCCCGGAAGAACTCGCTGGCATCGAGTGGTAACTCTCGGCGTATCGTTCGCCGTTTATATAAAACAACCAAATAAATCAGCCTTCGAGCACTCACGACAACGTGGGGGTAAGGGGGAACTATATCAAATTTACAACTTAATAAACAAAGGAATGCACCGCATTCACCCTTGTCCCGGTAAGACAATGTATCGAATAAAAACTGCCACGTCGTGACGCCTGCGACGTTAAACATCAGGGCTGACGTTTCTCGCGTGTTCGTTCGTAAAATGAGTGCGCTGGTGGGCTCGACCATAACTGCCAGGCTGGATGCTCTATAGTGGGCTTCGACAGTCGCCAAAGAGCGCGTAGGGATAGAGATGCGCGTAGGCTGCCGAACACGTCAATGCCGGATACCTCAGAGAACCTGAATATCAGCGACTGCCCCCTACTCGCCGCTACACTGCGACGGGGTAAGGGGGCGGTCTGTCCGTTTCCTAGAAATCCTGGATCAAGATTAAAAAGAAAAACATCTGTGCCGCAGGCACTCATGATCTGTCGCGAAGCGACTCAAGACGCCGTCAGGCGGCTTATAATTCTTTTTTGGTTCTTTTTTCTTAAAAAGCGCATAATATATCCAGTGTATTGACAACGGGCGCATATTGTGTTATTTTATATAAAAAAGTGAGGTGTTACTATGAAAACAAGCGTAAACATCAAAATGGAACCGGAAGTTCGTGATTCCGCGAAAGCACTTTTCTCCGAACTCGGACTAGATATGACAACTGCGATAAATCTTTTTTTGCGGACGGCTGTGAAAGAGCAAGCAATCCCGTTTCCGATAGCGGCATCTACGTCGCAAAAAGCGGAAGAACGTTTCAAATCTTTGATCATGGCTGATATAAAACAGTCCGAAAAAGAAATAGAACAGGGCAAAGCGATGACGCTCGATGCTGCATTCAAGGGATTGGAGAGTAAATATGGGGTACGTCATTAAAATTTTGCCGCATGCGCTCGAGCAGATCGCGGATATTTTGAATTATATATCGGAAGAATTGAAATCGCCGCAGGCTGCAAGCAACCTGTACGAGAGAATAAAAGAAGAATTGACGATAATAGAACAGTATCCGCTTTCAAAATCAAAAGTGTCATGGGACGAAGAGAGCGGAATATATCGCAAATTTTTGATAAACAACTATGTCGGTGTGTATCGCATCGATGCTTCAGAAAAAACTATTTATGTTTTGGCATTTAGATACGCACCGTCAAGCATGGGAGATCGCATCTAAA
>CALGEU010000241.1 GCA_937881285.1 uncultured Clostridia bacterium
TAAGGTGAAAGTATGGCAAAAAGAAGATATATTGTAACGTTTAAGTGGGGTACGAAGTACCAAAACAAGTATAAAAGAATGGTCGGGAACGATAAAGACGAAGTGTACGGTAATGCGTGCGGTCAATACGGATTTATGAACGTGTCGGGCGTGTATGTCGAGAACGACGAGAACGTCGCTTGGTGGAAAGCGAAAGGATTTTCGGAACTTGTATGAAAGGCACGGCAAAAAAGTTAGGTTTTGTGTTGCTCGGCATTGTAGTCGTGATTATCGTCGGATATTTTGTGTGGACGGGATTTAAGGTATGATGAAGGTCAAAGGAAAGATAGATTATAGGCATTTTATATGTGTTGCAATAACGTTGTTGTTCGTGCTGTTGGCGATATTCGTGTTTCCGTCCGCTCTCGGTAGGCTTATCGAGAGCGTTCGGGACTTCGGTTTGTCCGTGGCGTTTTACTTTTGTAAAATGTTCGGTATCGAGAACAGCGTGACAGCGACGGTCAACGATTTGCCGAAAATGCCGTTCTTCGACGTTCCGAATATGCCTTCTTCCCCCGTTCCGTCGCTCCCCGAAACGTTTGACGGTTTTAAAGTTAAGTGGCACGAATATTGGAAGTTGGTTATCACGGCACGCAATATGGTCGGATATTTGGACTTTCTCGGCGGTCTGATAGCAGTGCTTGCTAACGTGGTATTGTACATCGTTCCCGTCATAGTCGTTGTGTATCTCATAGTTAAGCAAGTTTTGGATAAAGAAAACAACGACTATAACGTGGATTCAAAGGCGTTGAAGATTGCAAGACGGATATCGGACAAGACATATAAACCCGTGAAAAGTTGGCTTATCGACTTCGTGGCGTTCGTAAAGGACAACAAGGCGTATTACATATTGTGGGCGGTGATATGGGCGTATAACTTCAACCTATTCACTATTGTGGTGGAATTCTTCGCGTTTTACTTCTACTTCGCAGTATCGTGGGACGTGGTGCATATCTATCGGCAAGTGTATAAACTCTTTATCGACTTGTGGACACCGTTCAATTTCATACCGTGGTATGTGTGGTGTGTGATTGCTTTTGTCATCTTCGATAAAATCCGCAAGAAGATAGGCTTTGCCGTTCTCAATCATAACGAGATGAAGAACCGCGGATTTATCAACGAACGCCCGATTGTCTTTATGGGTTGCGGTACAATGGGAAAGAAGAAAACGACGTTTATCACGGACGTGGCATTGTCGCAAGAAGTTATGTTCCGCGACAAGGCTTTTGAAAAGATACTCGAAAACGACTTGAAGTTTCCGAATTTCCCTTGGATTAACCTTGAAAACGCGCTCAAAAAGGCAATGGATAATCATACTGTGTACAATCTCGC
>CALGEU010000242.1 GCA_937881285.1 uncultured Clostridia bacterium
TGCTACAACTTTAGACATAAGAACAGCACATAACAAAACTCCATCTCTCTCATCTATCATATCTTTAAGAAAAATCTTATTATTCTCATATACACTAGGAAAATTAATCACAGGATATCTCCATTTCCCCGACAAACGCTCTTTGAATCTGTACTGAACCGGTTCATATCCTTGATACTTCGTCAAGAATTTATCAATAGACTGTCCCTTCACTTTTCCAATTGACAAGACGCTTCGAAATATATATATCATTCCATTTAGTAAAACACGGAAAATGTATTAATACATTACGAACAAATTTTATGAATTCATTACTGATTACTGCTTCCATTGGTGGACGAGAATTCTTAACGAATTCTATTTGTTCCTTCATATTAAACACATAGGTGTTGCTAAATTGAAAAGAGAGAAACGGACTTCGCTTCTCTCTTTTTGATTTCATATAATACGCTTAAATCAATATGCTATCTTGTAGAGTTCTAAAATGTCTTTTTCGGTTATTTCTCTCGGATTGCCACCTGTGCAAAAGTCCGCAAATGCGCCTTTGGAAAGTTGTTTCACTGCGCTTACCGCCGCTTTTGCGCCTTCTTCAACAGACAAACCGTCAACGTTTACGACCATTGCGCGTGCTATATTGCAATACTTCTCTTGTACAGCAGGCATATTGTATTCCATATGCTTGTCTATTTCCCCAAAATTCCGTCAAGCGGTGTGAGATGCCACAAATCCACAAGTCCTTGCAATACGTCATCTCCGATTTCGTTGACGACGTGTCCCAATGTGAGCATATAAAGTTGTGCCGTTTTCTCAACCGTTTCAATAAGTCCGAAGGCTTCGTCAATGTCTTTACCAACGCCGTAAATGCCGTGATTGGTCCATACGACAAGACGATATTTCTTCATCTTCTCTGCCGTCGCTTCACCGATTTCGTTCGTTCCGCAAACCATACAAGGCAGCACGCCTACACCGTCCGGGAATACAACGATTGCCTCGGTGTTGTTGCGCCACAACTTTTCCGTAAACACCCTATCGTCGGTTTTTACGACTGCGGACATACAAATAGTATACGTCGGGTGCGTGTGCATAACCACTCTGTGGTTGGGATCTATTTTCAAACGAGTTGCGTGCGTCATAAGGTGCGCAGGAAGTTCACTCGTGAATTTTCCGCCGTCCTTATATCCCCACAAAAGTTCCGCCGATTTGCCGTCTGCGCCGATACGGATTATACCGAGATTGGTTTCGGGATCGCCTTCAATGTTCTTGAAATACTTGCCCGTTCCCGTAACGATAAAATATCTGCCGACCAACTCTTTTGCATCAAACCCAGTCGGGATAACGCGCAAAACCTTGTCCGTATCGAGATATTCTTTTACTTGTTCTTCATCGAGCAACACGGA
>CALGEU010000243.1 GCA_937881285.1 uncultured Clostridia bacterium
AGCACGTTGCCGTCGTTATCGACGAAACGATAGACGAAGGAAGCCTTTGATTTTTCGTCGGTGAACGAAGTCGGGACGACGGTTTCTTTTGCGCTGTAAGCAACGCTCGTGTTGGTCACCGTATAGGAAACGACCTTTCTGTGCGAAAGTTCAAAAGCGGTGGTTGCGAGATTGCCGAGCGACGACGGGTCGTCCATGACGTATTGAACGCTCGAAACGTCCGTTGCGCTGAATTTGATATAGTCCGCAAAATCTTCGTTTGCGAGAGTAAAACGCTTGTTTTGCAAGTAGTTTTCAAGCAACACGGTTGAATTTGCGTCGTTCTTGACGAATCTGAACGGAACGTATCCGTTGTCGATTGTGATGTTGAAATACACGGTTTCGCCACGCTTGAATTGCGTTGCTGGATTGCCGTCCGCGTCAGTTTGGGTTATCGTTGCGGTGTTTCCGAGAGCGGAATTGTTCTTCACCGCCGACGAAACGGAATAATCGTTTGCGTCCGCGAGAACGTAATATACGTTGAGTCCCGACACGTTGCCTGCCTGGTCTACCGCCCACACGTAAATGACGCGCATACCTGCGGTCTGTGCGGTGATAAGGTCAAGAGTAAGCGCGGTCTGGTCTCCGTCGAGTTGAGTTCCCTGAATGGTGACGACTCTGTCAAAGTACGCACGCAAATCGCTTGCCGCCGTAAAGTCTACGTATTTGCTTTCGATGTCGAGTGCGCCGAGTGCTTGAAGCTGAGCAAGAGTCTTGATGACTTTCATGCCGTAGAACACGTTGATGCCGCTTGCGTAGTCGCTGTTGACGATATCGTCGCTGAACGCAAGGTCAACGCCGTACGTTGCGTATGCGCCGGTGTACCAGATTCTTCTCAAAGGAAGATTTTCGTAATTGCCGCCGAGTGCGTTGAGATATGCGTCAAGCGCGTCTTCGCTGTCGCTCAAAAGCGGATTTTGCGGAGCGGTCGAGTCGATAAGCACTTTGACGCCGCCTTTCCAGTCCGTTCTGAAATAACTCACCGCCACGTCTTGTTGTTCGACGACTTCCGCACTGTCGTATTGACCTGCGTACGTCGTGAATGTGGAAATCCACGCCACGTTTACGTTGGTATCGATGACGAAAGTGAACACGCCTTTGCCGTCCACAACTTCGTATGTCACCGTGACGTTGGTTCTTTGCAAATTAGTTTCGATAGGAATGACTATGCTGTTGCCGTCAGCCTGCGCCGATGAGCCGTTTGTAGAATGGTATCTGACGATTCTTCCGACGTACTCGCTTCCTTCGTAGTCGCCTTTGCCGTCAACGACGAGAGTATGCACTGCGCCCGCGTCTTCGAAGACGAGCGTATATCCCGAGAAGCCGCCGCCCGTGAGCGTAAGTTTCAACGTGGTTCTGCCCGTTGCCCACGCGCCGTTCTGTTCTGCGGAAATGCTTATATCGTTGCCTTTCTTGTTGATGTAGGAAAGGTCAATGGTATGTTCGGGCGTGTCGTAGTCCACTTTCGCATAGAAAGTCTGCTCGCCGCCCTTGTTGCCTGCAAGGTCGAATATGTAGAACGTAAATCTGTAATATCCGTGCCCTGTCACGTCTCCTTCCATATACGACGGGTTGCCCTGATCGTAGTTTGACGAGCCGTAACTCTTTGCCATACCCGTTGCGAAATCGAAATCGAACGAACTTATTTCGCCGAGTGCGATAGGTTTGATTCCCGACGCCTTTATATCCGCAAACGAAGCGAATTGTTCGATTTGCGTGAGATTGAGCATTTCAAGGCTGTTTGCTCTGTTGACGGTGTAGAACCAGATATACGGAGACACGCCTGCGCCGTCTTCGTTGATTTTGATGCTTGCGTCTGCGCTCAACTTGCTTTGTCTGAGCCACGCAAGAGCGTCTGCGCTCGATTTAAGGAAATCGCTTCCGTCAATGGACGTGCCCGAGTTTACGCTGTTGTCGGGAGCGGTATAGTCGATGCCGCTGACCTGCAAACGAGTCTTGACGTTTTCGCCGCCGAAGTCGGTGACGGTGGTTTGCACCGTGCCGTTTGCCACGAAATACAACTTGACGACCACTCTGTCGCGGTTGGTCTTGGTGATTTGGGCATAACCTATCGTCACCACGTTGCCTTGTTCGTCTTCGTCGGTTATCTC
>CALGEU010000244.1 GCA_937881285.1 uncultured Clostridia bacterium
GATAAGCCGACGGGCAAAACGGGTTACGCACGCGTTCTTATGAGCGAAAAAGAGTGATATGAGACGTTTTCGTCCCAACGTTCGTGTCATAATGTAGAAAACGCAGGCGAAATGCGGATATATGACGGAACGTATGGTAGCCATACAACATACGGTTTTTGTCGATATACGCAATGTTGCAATATATCGGTGCGTATGATAGAATGTAAAAGTAGGTAATTATGAAAGAATGGATTATAAACAAAGAAGACGGCGTAAAACTCGTTGAAGACGTCAGCCAGAGAGCGGACGGACAAGTCAAAGTGAAAATCGCAAAAGTCGCGATTTCGTCACAGGACGTGTGCAATCTCTCCGCTATGGCAAAAGACGACGCGGTTGTGCCGGGACATTCGGCGGTTGCTCTCGTGAGCGAAGCGGACGAAGACAGCGGACTCAAACTCGGTTCGCGCGTTGTCGTCAGCCCGTATCTCAAAGAGTGCGAACACGGCGTGGACGTGGTGAAGACCATGGGCGTTGACGTTGACGGACTGTTGAGAGACTTCGTGTCTGTTCCGCTCGAAAACGTTTTTGCTCTTCCCGACGGCGTAAGCGACGAAGAAGCGTTGTTCACCGAATATATCGCGATGGGCAACAACGTGTTTGAAGCACTCGACCGCGAAAAAGGCGATTATATCGTAATCGTCGGCGCGTCTACGCTCGGTCTTATTCTCGGTCAGATGGCAACCTATTATCAATACGTGCCTATCCTTATCGACCTTGACGCAGACAAACTTGCGCTCGCGCAGAAGTGGGGCGTTTGTTACACGCTCAATCCTACCTACGACAATCTCGAACGCAGAGTTGAAGAAATAACCGGCGGAAGAATGGCTGAAGCGGCAATTTTCTCCGGCGAAAGCGTTGACGTGAATGCTGCGATTCGTCTCGTGAAAAATCAGGGAGACGTCATCATTGCAGGTTATGCGACACGCGGCAAACACGCCGTCGACGCAGGCACGGTTCTCAAAAAACAACTCACACTCAAAGGCGTATGCAACGGCATAGGCGAATTGTCTTCCGCAATCAACCTTCTCGCCAACAAGGTCGTCAAAACCGACGGAATCATCGGTGCGACCGCAAACTTTGAAGAAATTCCGCAAGTTGTCGAATCGTG
>CALGEU010000245.1 GCA_937881285.1 uncultured Clostridia bacterium
GAAAATATAATGTCGCTGCCTGCGTTGAGCGTTGTGTTTATGCCCGACACCACGGCGTCTATTTTCACGTCTTTGAGCAGATACTTTATGCCGAAAAGCACGCAATCTGCCGGCGAGCCGCTCACCGACCACGTTTTAATTCCGTCAATAACGCCTTCGTATCTATAAGTTATTCCGCTGAAAAAACTCACGGAATGTGACGTTCCAGAGCGTTCGCCCATAGGCGCAACCACGAAAACTTCGTTGTCCTTTGCAAGTCTTGCCGCAAGTTTTTTTATTCCGACGGCACTGAAACCGTCGTCGTTTGCAATAAGTATATTCATTTCTTCACCTGATAAAATTCACGATTTTTGCAACGAATCACGCTTTGGTCGAATTCATTGCATCACTCTGTCGCAAAGACTCTGCAAATACGCAATTTCCATATCGTTGAGCGGTCTGTATGCTCCGCGAGCAAGTCCGCCGAGTCTCAATTCGCCTATGGCGACGCGCTTCAAAAATACGACTTTCTTTTCGACTGCGTCGAACATCTTTCTGATTTCGCGGTTTTTGCCTTCAAAAATTATCACTTCGAGACGAGTAAACACGTTTTGCATCTCGTCGTCCGCATAGTCGATTGCTTCTCTTGCCTGCGTGTCTTTGGGATCGATCGTCGCTTTTTTCGAGCCCGAAACTTTTTCGATTCCCGTGACTTTGACTTTGCTTCTTCCGTATTTCACGCCGTCGACCGTCACGCCTTTTCTGAGCGCGGCAAGGTCGCTTTCTTCAATCGTTCCTTCGATTTTCACGACGTAAGTCTTTGGAATTTCGCTCGACGGGTGAGTAAGTTTGTAGGTAAGATTGCCGTCGTTTGTGAGCAAAAGCAAGCCTTCGCTATCATAATCCAGTCTTCCGACAGGATAAAGTCGCTTGTCTTTGTAGTCCGCACCGATAAAATCGGTGATGATTTTTCTCGGTTTCGTATGTTCTTTCTTTTCTTCCACGATACCCTTTGCCGCAAGTTTTTCGGCGCGATTTGCAAGTTCTTCAAGTTCCTTGTCAGTCTTCTTTCTGCCGCTCTTGTTGTCCTTCTCTTCGTTGAGAGTTGTCACGCATCCCTTCGGTTTGTAAAACAAAAGATAGTCGTAGTGAGTCACTCTCACCACTTTTTTGCCGTCAACGTAAACGACGTCGCTGTTTTCGTCAACGTCAACGCCGACTTCTCTGACCACTTTTTTATTCACCGTAACTCTGCCTTCTTTGACAAGTTCGTCGGCTTTTCTGCGAGAGCATACTCCGCATTCTGCAAGGTATTTGTTGATACGCATATTTTCGCTCCTGACGCGCGCAAACGTGGCGTGCGCAAATTTTCCATGAGAAATTATACATAAATTTTTGCTCACGCGCAAGCGAATTGCGCAACCGATGCCGCCAAAATGAAAATTTGCAACTCAATCAAACCGAAAAGCACAAAAAAGAAAAGGCACGAGAGCCTTTTCAAAATCATTTTCAAGCCGTTTATCGACTATAAGTTGTTGTTAATTTGCATGAAAACCGAAATCAAAAAATAATCAATTTTTCGCTTCCGTCTTTTTTCATAGGGTATCGCATTTGCGACCAGTCGGAGTTTTCAAGCGCATTCAAAGGACAACTCACAACGTTTTTACCGTTTGAAACAATCGCTTCTTCTACAGGTATCATCGCATAGTTGTCAAATGCAAAATCAAGCATTCTAACCGTGTCGT
>CALGEU010000246.1 GCA_937881285.1 uncultured Clostridia bacterium
CGCTCGCGCTTGTGGCGTTTGGGCATTTGCTTGATTTCGTATGGATGGCGGCGGCGCTTTTCTTTCACGAGAGCGCTCACGCGCTTATGGCAAGGCTTCGCGGATACGTTCTTAAAAGCGTATCCCTTTTGCCGTACGGCGCAATGATGCAGACAAACGAGTCGATAGACAAAAAGTCAAGCGTGCTTATAGGACTTGCAGGACCCGTCGCAAATCTTTTGCTTGCACTCGTCACGCTCGGCTTGTGGTGGATTTTCCCGTCCGTATATCCGTATACGATTGCTTTTCTTCGTGCAAATCTCACGCTCGGGCTTTTCAATCTGTTGCCCGTATATCCGCTTGACGGAAGTCGAGTGGCTCTCGGGCTTTGTAAAAACAGAATAAGGACGATAAAGGCGTTGCGCATTGCCGGAATCGTGACAAGCGTCGCACTTTTTGCGTTGTTTATAGGCTCGTTTTTTTTCGGACTTAATTTCACGTTTGGCATAATGGCGGTGTTTTTGTTCTACGGAGCGACGTTCTCGGCAAAGGACGAGACGTATGCGAGCATTCTCGATATGGCAAGCAAAAACTATTCGCTCGGCGTCGTCGAAAAGAAAGTTTACGTAAGCGCAGACACGCCGATTGTACGGCTTTATCATCACACGTCAAGCACGCAGGACGTGACGTTTTTTATAGTCGAAGACGGAAAAACCGTTGCGACTCTCGGCGAAAAAGATTTGAAAAAGATTGCCTTGAAAAACAAACTTACGACGTCGGTCGGCAAGTGCCTGAACGGATAAAGTCAACCGCCGAGCCGTCTTTTCTCGCGCCGTTGTCGATATGAATTGACAATTTTGCGCCTATCTTGTAAAATGATTGCAACGACATTTAAGGCAAAGTCTATAAGACTTTGATGGGTGCTTCATGAAATACGTCGGAATCGACATCGGCGGTATGACCATAAAAGGCGGCATAGTCGACGAAAAAGGCAACATTCTCTACAAAAAATCCATCGTTACGTCTCCCGTAAAAGAAGACAGACTCATCGTTGACGATATAGCAGGGCTTGTGAACGATCTCGTGCAGAACGGTGCAGGCGGAGAAGAGATACAGGGCGTGGGCATAGGCTGTCCCGGTTCTATATACGACGAAAAGGGTATTGTGCGCTATTCGTGCAATATCAATTTCCGCAACACTCCGATGGCGAAAATGATTGAAGAGAAGACGGGCATAAAGAAAGTGCGCCTTTCAAACGACGCAAACTGCGCGGCACTCGGCGAGACGCTGTTCGGCGCAGGAAACGG
>CALGEU010000247.1 GCA_937881285.1 uncultured Clostridia bacterium
GTGCTCGTTCCCACGTTCACACCGCCGCACAAAAGTGCGGGATTTTTGGATTTTGTCACACGTTGCAAACTTCTCGAAGTTGCGTTTGACGGATTGAATTTCGTCATAGACGACATCGAAAGCGTGCGCGGAAAGGACAATTACAGCGCACTGACGTTGCCTGTTCTCAAAGAAAAATACGGTGATATCGTTTATCTCATAGGCGGCGACAGTCTCGAATACTTCGATACGTGGTATCATCCCGAAAAGATTCTTGAAACTTGTCCCGTGGCGGTTTGCGGACGAGAAGGTTTCGACGACGTAAAAACGAGAGTCGCCGCATTGCAGCAAAAATTCGGCGGTGAATTTATTCTCATAGATTACACGGGAAAAGACGTTTCTTCGTCCGTCGTAAGGGCAAAACTTCTCATGGGGGACAAATGCGACGAGATTGACGAAAAAGTGCAATCCGCAATAGACGAACTCGGACTTTTCAAAGAGTATTCGGATATGGCAACGCGCCTTAAATCTTATCAGAGCGACGAACTTTTTGCACATAGCAAAGCGGTTGTGTTGACGGCAATGGAACTTAATTCCCGTCATAATCTCAAACAGGACTTCACAAAGACGTTTCTTGCATGCTTTTTGCACGACAATGCAAAGCAACGTCCGTCCGTTGACGGTTTGAACGTGCCCGAAGACGCCATAGGAACGCCCGTATTGCATCAGTTTTTGGGTGCGGAGAAGGCAAGACGAGATTTCGGGATACAGGACGAAGACGTGCTTGACGCAATTCGTTACCATACGACTGCGAAAGCAAATATGACGATGCTTGAAAAACTCGTGTACACGGCGGATAGTCTGTCATTTGACAGGACTTACGAACCTATTCCGAAAATCAGAGAGATTGCGATGCGCAATTTTGACGAAGGTTTCAAAGCGGTGCTTAAATACACGTACGACAAGGTCATGAAAAGCGGGAAGCCAATGCACCCGATGACGCAAGAAGCAGTCGATTATTATCTGAACTGACCTATCCGTTCTTGCCGAATTTTTCTCAAAGATTATTGCAAAAACGGCAAATTGACGTCATAATGCGGAAAATCACCGTTGAAAAACGACGAAATGCGTGTTATCATAATGATAGAGAATGACCAATCGCGTTCTTCACACAATAAAATGTACAAAAGACAAAAGGAGACCTTATGGAACCTGTTGAAATGAAAGATATAATTTGTCGCGAACTCGACGAGCATAAAGCGGTGGATATAACCGTGCTCGATGTTGCTCACCTTACCGTGCTCACCGATTTTTTTATTATCTGCACGGCAAAGAGCAACAAGCAAGTGAAAGCACTTGCGGAATTCGTTGATGAAAAAATGGCTGAAAACGGCGTTGAACCCACGCATACGGACGGCATAGGCGAAGGCAAATGGGCTGTTCTCGATTACGGCGGAGTTATCGTGCATATCTTCAACGACGAGACGAGAATGTTCTATTGTCTTGAAAAACTCTGGGCGGACGGACAGAACATGACGAAATACGTCGGCGAAAAGAAAGAAAACAAATAATAAATGCGCCGAACAATCGGCATATCGCGTCAAGCGCAAATATTGCCGTTTCTATACCGATTTGCTGATTCTGTCAAACAAACACGAATAACAATGCTTAAAAGTCACAGTCTTTCTGTGACTTTTTTGTATAACGCCATTTTTTGCGCGTCTGTCATTTCTGCTTTGATTTTTGTGTAAACGTCTATGTCGGTCGATATTATCGCATTGCCGTTTATCGCACTTTCGATTGCGGATTTTATCTCTTCGATATATCCGTCGCGTTCGCTTTTGAGATAAAACGGTTCGAGTATGACGGCAACGACGCAGACGTTCTCGACAAAGAAGCATCTTGCGCCGACGACTTTTTCTTGCATAAGCGCGATAGAAGTCGCTTTTTCGGTCACGTCGTCAGAAACTATTTGAACGGCTTTTTGAATACCGTCCGGTTTTGCAATGGGGAGCACGATGTCATAATCGCCGGGTTTGATGATTTCTTGTTGCATACGACGATTATGTGCAAAAATCGAAAAATTCATACGACAGTCTATTTTTGCACTTGACAACGCGACGTAAGGCTATTATCATAATAAATGCTTCGGGGCGATGTGCAAATCATCACCGGCGGTATAGTCCGCGAACACGCATAAGGCGTGCCGACAAGGTGCAATTCCTTGACCGACGGTAAAGTCCGGATGGAAGAAGCGACATAATCACGTTTGTTATGTTTGCGCCCTTGAAGGCGCAATTTTTTTATACCGACTTAATACGGCAAATCTTATAAGAGTTGCGCCAAAGGAGAAAAATGAGCAAAACGAAAGGCGAAAAACGACTCAAAAACGACGTTTCGACCACAGCAGAGAAAACGGACGGAAAAGCGGAAATAAAAGCGGCTTTTGCAAAATTCCGCAATCCGAAATTTTCGACCGCGTATATCGCAAAAATGGCAATTCTCACGGCAATCGCGTTTATCCTGTACGCCTTTGCAAAATTCAATTTGCCGTTTATGTTCCCGAGTTTTCTCGAAATTCAGATAAGTGAACTTCCTGCGTTGCTAGCAGGCTTTTCTATGGGGCCGATAAGTGCATGCATAATAATTGTTTTCAAATGTGTGCTCAAATTTGCAACGACTGGGTCTATCACTGGTTTTGCAGGTGAAGCGACAGATATTTTGTTGGGAATCTGTTTTGTGCTCCCAGCATCGCTTATTTATCATTTTCATAAGGACAAAAAACATGCGATAATTGGCTTGTGTATCGGTAGTGTGCTTTTGACTTTAATGGCACTGCTTGTAAATAGGTTTATATCCATACCAATGTACTCAAAACTATTTGGATTTGAAGGTATAGTAAAAATGGTGGCAGCACTTTACAAAAATGTCACTGAGAATAATTTTTACACATATTATTTGTTGCTTGGAGTGTTGCCTTTTAATGTTTTAAGATGTACAATAGTAAGCATTATAACGCTTGTATTGTACAAGCGTTTGAGTAAAATACTGCACTGGGACGGCACGAGCATGAAAAAAGACGACGTTTTCGGCGTTCACAAAGTCAAGTCGGTTGATGAAACCTACGCGCTTGCGAAGAAAGTCGCGGATACACTTGACGGCGGAGAAGTTTTGTTGCTCGACGGAGATTTGGGCGCAGGCAAGACCACGTTCACCAAAGGACTTGCAAAGGCACTCGGAGTCAAAGAAGAAGTTACGAGCCCGACGTTTACCATTCTCAACGTGTATGAAGACGGAAGACTCAAACTCAATCATCTCGACATGTACAGAGTGGAAAGTTCGGACGAACTCGCAGAACTCGGCATAGAAGAGTGCTTCGACGAAGACGCGTTGACGGTTATCGAATGGAACAAATTCGAACATTTCGACGGAAAAGTCATAAAAATATCCGTAAAAACACTCGGCGAAACGGAAAGAGAATACGATATTTCTCTTCAGCAGGACGAAAACGGCAAAACGGTTTCGGATGTCGATGCCGAAGCGGTCGAAGCGGATGAAAAGAAATCGGACGACGTAAACGGCGATAAAACAGGAAACGAAAGCGCCGTTGACGGCGAAAACAACGATTGAAACGGAAATATAAACGAAAACAAAGGCAGATTATGAACATTCTTGCGATTGACACAACTTCAACGGGACTCAGCATTGCGCTCGTCAAAAACGGAGAGATATTTTCCTATACGAAAGAAATCGGCAAAAGCGGTCACAGCGCGACTTTGATGCCGAGCGTAAAAGCAATGCTCGACGAACACGAAGTCGACGTAAACGATGTTGACGTCATAGGAGTCGTTGTGGGGCCCGGTTCGTTTACGGGTATTCGCATAGGTGTGTCTGCAATGACCGCGCTTGCATTTGCAACCGATGCAAAACGCATCGCAATCACGGCATTTGAACTCATTGCATACAATAGACGAGATTGTATTGCCGGCGTTGACGCAGGACACGGCAACTTGTATCTTGCAGAGTGCCAAGACGGCAAAGTCGTGAAGCAATCATTTGTCGAAAAAGGACAATCCGATTGTTTAGATGCCGCAAAAATCGATTTTGAACCGCTTGCAAGCGTTGACGAAACGCTTGCGAAAGTGGCAATTCAAAAGGTAAACGACAAAGAATTCGTGAGTGTGTTCGAGCCGTTTTATATGAGAAAATCGCAAGCGGAGAGAGAAAAAGATGAAGTTTGAGCCGCTTCGATACGAACATCTGAGACAAATGGCGGAAATCGAACGCGAAGCGTTTGACCAACCTTGGAGCGAGCGTATGTTCATTCCCGAAGTAGAAGACGAAAACGCCTACTATCTCGTGGGAACTCGCGGCGACGAAGTGGTGTGTTACGGCGGCTTTCACAAAGTGCTTGACGAAGCGCATATCACGAATATAGCCGTGAAAGCAGGCAATCGCGGAAAAGGAATCGGCACGCTTTTGATGGCGGAACTCATCTCTCGTGCAAGGCTTCTCGGCATAAAATATATGACGCTCGAAGTCAAGGACGGCAACGTGCCTGCAATCGCGCTGTATAAGAGTTTCGGCTTTACGGTCGAAGGCGTGAGACCGAGATATTACAACAATCAATACGACGCGCTGATAATGTGGCTTTCTTTGTAAGAGACTTTTATCTCTTATATCGAGACGAACGCATATATAAGTTTCAAATATAGGCGGCAAAACCGTTATAAACTAAAAACAAGGGGAAAATCTTGGCTGAAACAGACGACTTTTACACCCGACACGACGACAAAGAGAAACAGAATATACAGACTACTAATGACGCATGCGACAAAAGCAAGCGTTATTTTTTTATTGACGGCAGGCGCATTGCGTACAAGAATTTCGGGTGC
Organism: uncultured Clostridia bacterium; assembly: GCA_937881285.1. GTDB lineage: Bacteria > Bacillota > Clostridia > Christensenellales > CAG-917 > CAG-475. The sequence goes on from CALGEU010000247.1 coordinate 4,875, forward strand.
GGCGAAAACGTCGTGTTTCTGCACGGCTGGGGAGCAAACTGCGACGCTTTCGCACGAGAAATGAATTCGCTATGCGCAAAATGTCGCGTTACGTCGATAGATTTTGCCGGTTTCGGAGATTCGGACGAGCCGAGTGTGGCGTACGACGTGGAAGATTATGCAAAAGAAACCTTGTGTTTGCTCGATTATCTCGGCATAAAAAGGGCGACGCTGGTGGGACATTCTTTCGGCGGAAGAGTCGCGATCTACGTCTCCGCTTTTTATAAACAGCGTGTGGAAAAACTCGTTCTCGTGGACAGCGCAGGCGTAAAACCGAAACGCAAACCGTCATATTACGTGAAAGTCGCACTTCACAAAATTCTGAAAAAACTCGGAAAAGGCGGTCTTAAAGGCTCTGCCGATTATCGGTCGCTAAGTGAAAATATGAAAAAGACGTTCGTCAAAGTCGTAAATTGTGACGAACGCCCGATTCTCAAATACATCGATTGTGAGACTGCCATATTTTGGGGAGATAAAGACGATCAAACGCCGCTTTATATGTACGAGCATTTGAAAACGCATATAAAAAATGCGCAGGGATTTATTTTGCACGGCGGTCATTTTTCTTATCTCGAAGACGCATATGCGTTTGACGCTATATTGAAAGCGTTTTTGAAAGATTGATTTGAATTGCGTTTCAAATGGCTATTTTGCTCAAAATCCTTTCACCTGAATTTTTTGCATGTTTCATGAAACATAATGCTGTCCGAAAAGTCCGCTAAACAGCGGATTTTTTTGTTGTACGACGAGACTAGTGTTGCACAATCGAGCCGCATTTTGCGTATATATGAGCGAATAAGGAGAAATTATGACGCTTCAGCGCGGTGACTGGTTTTACATACTGCTTTTGTTGCTTACGGGCTTTTTCATGGCAAGACCGTATCTGTACGCCATACAAAACGACAACTACCGTATAAGCGAGATATTCGGCAATAGAAGACTTCGCACGGTGTATCTCATTGACGTCATCAGCGTTGCGGTGTTCTTTTCGGTGTGGCTGGGATTTTATTTCTTTCAGGCGAAAGCGTTCTGGGACTTTTTGATTGCGCTGTTTTTCTTTGTCACGGAAATCGCGTTGTATTTTATGGAAGATTTACCCGACCGCAAAAAACCGCTGAAATATACAAAGCGTGCCGTGAGATGTCTGATTTTCGTTTCGGCAGGAGCATGTGCCGCAGGAACGTGCGCGCTTGCGCTTGCAAATGCTAAACTTGCCGATTCTTATCTTCGGTATCTCGTATTTTTTGGATTCGTGCTGATTTTTCCGCTGATTTTCATAATTCTTGCGTCGGTAATCAACGTTTTTGAAAAATTGAACAATCGCCGATTTGAAATGCGAACCGCAAGAAGACTGAAAAATCGTCCCGATTTGATAAAAATCGCAATTACCGGAAGTTATGGCAAAACTTCTGTGAAAAACTTTATTGCGACGATACTTTCGCAAAAATACAACGTTCTGGCAACCCCCGAGAGTTACAATACGCCTATGGGAATATCGAAGACGGTCAATTCGCTTGACCCGACGCACGAAATTTTCATTGCGGAATTCGGGGCAAGGCGAAAGGGCGACATCAAACGTCTTATGCAAATCGTAAAGCCGCAAATTGCCGTATTGACGGGAATAAACGAACAGCATCTTGAAACTTTCAAAACTTTCGATAATATCAAGCGTGAAAAATGCCGTATTCTCGAAGTGGGGGACGGAACGTGCGTGATAAACGGAAAATTGAGAAGCGTGACAGAACCCAAATTGGTTTCGCAAAATCCGATACCCGAAGTCATATATGCAGGCTTTGACGACGAATGTGACGTAAGGGCGGTCAATATATCCGTAGGCAAGGACGGAAGTGATTTTGACGTTGTGATAGGTGACGACGTATTTTGCGCTCACACGAATTTGCTCGGAATTCACAACGTAGAAAACATAATGCTTGCAGTCGGGGTGGCGGTGAAACTCGGTGTTGAAATCCCTTATATTCAAAACGGCATACAATCTTTGCAGGCAGTGCCGCACAGGCAACAACTTGTGAAAGGAAACGGCATTACGATAATCGACGACAGTTTCAATTCAAATCCCGACGGGGCAAGACTTGCGCTCGACACGCTCGGTATGTTCGACACAAGAAAAGTGGTTATGACTCCGGGGCTTGTTGAACTCGGCAAAAACGAAGAGCAGGAAAACGAGAGGCTTGGTGAATATATTTCGTCGATTGCGGATGTCGTTCTGCTTGTGGGAAAGAAGAGAAGTCTTCCGCTTAATCGTGCTATGAAAAGATGTGAATTTGGCGGAGAGATATACGTTTACGAGTCGCTGAAAGACTGTGAAAACGATTTTTCAAACACTCTCAAAGTGGGTGATACGCTTTTGATACTTAATGACCTGCCCGATATATTTGACGACAAAGTGTAGTGTAAAATTCCGAAAATTACTCTACAAAACGCACATTATTATAATAGGCTATTCTAAAAAGTACGTTTTATTGTAAAACTTCTAAAATTTAATCAAACAAATGTAAAATAAAATTTTTCAATATCCGAATTCAAAATCTGTGGTCGGAAGTTTGAAATTAGCAGTAAATGCCGAGTGATTTTATGCAATATCTTCGGACTGTCACAAGAGTGTAACAACGCGTGTATAAAGAATCATATATTGTCAATACGACT
>CALGEU010000248.1 GCA_937881285.1 uncultured Clostridia bacterium
TTGTCTTTTTTTGTTGCTCTTTTTGTTCTAGTTTGAAAAGTTGATCTCTCGGCACGAACTGCAAAATGTTGCACTTGTGTTCTCGCTGTTCAAAATGTGCCGATTGCGGAGTAGTGGATGAGCCGAGCCCCTTGCTCGCTCTGATGCCGGCAACGTAGCCGGATAAAATTCCGCTGATTTGCTCCAAAACTGAAAATAATGCTTCGTCCATAGACGCTCCCCCTTGAAAGGATAATAAACGCGTCCATTATACCAAAGCATTGATTTTTTGAAAAATGATTATGCAAAACGTCTGTCGCGCTCAGACGCCGCGCGCAATTCTCGCCCGGATATGAGACCGCGAGCATAGTTGACGAGATTGTTCCGTTCTTCGGGCGTCATGCGCTCGTAAAGTTGCATGATTTCAGGCTGCTCAATGCGAGCATTGTCGAAAATGTCAGGCTCCGAAGTCCTTCCGAGAAGTTCGTCAAGGCTTACGTTGAAATAGTCTGCCATTTTGCATAACATATCGTAATCGGCTTTATGATCTTCGCGTTCATAGCGAGAATAAACCTGTGTACTTATACCTAACGCCGTAGCAACGTCTTTTTGATTTAGTTTTGCATTTAATCTTAATTCTTTCAGTTTCATATTCAAAATTGTAACTCAATTCGTCTAAAAATATACAAAACGGTGATTTTACCCTTGACAAATCGCTAAAACGGTGATATTTTTTATATGAAAATCGTCGAAACGGCGATTTATAAGGGCATTTGACACACGTTTGGCGTTTGTCGAGCAAAAACATCAAACATTGTGCGAGCGCGCGTATATGGGCGCACACGCACGCAAAGGAGCATTTTATGGGACTCAGCAAGAAAAAACGCCCGAAATACGGGTATTCAACAGGCGTCATCATCGACGGACAATCGTGGATCGAGAACAATGACGGCAATTTGTCGGGCACGGCAACCTATCGAATGAGCAACACTCGCTTCTATTCGAGCAAAAAGGCGGCGATGAAACATGCCGAAGAAATTGCGGCTTGTTTCCCGGAGAGCAAAAAAGCAAAACCGTTTGTCGGTAGTTACAGGTTTGATTGACATGGATAAAGATAATCATCCGATGAACACGTTCGCCAGGCACAAGAAGAGCGGACATCCGAACTGGATCTATGAAAAACGCGGAAAAAAATACATCCATATCGGCATCACTCACGATTCCGATGACGGTAAGAATATCCCGTTGGAGAAAAATCCTGAGCCTGGTAACGATTCGCAGGCGTACATAAAGCCAAACCCTGAAGAAAGCCGAAAAGAGAACTTCAAGGAAACATATTCAGGGTGGAAGTTCGCAGACGAAGACAAGCCAAAGGTCAAAAAAGTACAAAAAAAGCCGATTATAAAAACCGGCAAAGAAAAAAAAGAGAGAAACGACCTAAATGTTCACATATTGAACCGCCAGTTATTACAGCGTGCAATTTGATGACAAATTGTTTTCCGCAAACTCTCTTCGCAAATAAAATATCACGTTTTCGTGATTATGTCAACAGAAAAGAGTATTAGTAATCGGTTAACCCGAGCAAATAGTCAGCAGACACATTCAATTCCTTGCAAATAAGAAATAATGTGTGAATTGACGGAAAAGACTTTCCGGATTTGAAATCGCTTATGCATTGTTTGCTGATACCGATACTGTTCGCAAGTTCGACTTGTGAGATGTTGGATTGCTTCAATACTTCAGTAAATCTTTGAGTGAATAGCATTTTTTCTTACTCCTTTCGTTGACAGATTAACAAAAAAAGTAAGTTAATACTTGACAGTACGCTAATAACTTACTATAATACGAGTAAGTTGTCAACTTACTCAACAAACAATAATCGCTGAATAAGCGTTCAAAGGGGTAGCGCAATGAAAATCAAGGCAGGGGACAAGTTCTCGTTTCTAGGTTAC
>CALGEU010000249.1 GCA_937881285.1 uncultured Clostridia bacterium
TGACGTGCGGCGCGGCGGCTTCGCTTTGCATTTCTATTCGTGCGCTATCCGAGCCGGGTGACGAGTTTATCGTTTTTGCGCCGTATTTTCCCGAATACAAAGTATTCGTTTCGTCAATGGGCGGAAAATGCGTCGTTTGCCCCAGCGGCAAAGACTTTTCAATAAACTTCGACGCACTCGAAAAACTCGTGAGCGAACACACTAAAGCGGTGATATACAATTCTCCGAACAATCCGAGCGGCGTCGTTTATTCTCAAGACGTCGTCAAGAGACTTTGCACATTGCTGAAAGACAAAAGCGCGGAATACTCTCACCCGATATTTCTTATCGCAGACGAACCATATCGCGAGATTGCATACGACAAAGAAGTACCCTATCCAATGAATTTCTACGCCGATACTATCGTGTGTTACAGTTATTCGAAGTCCCTTTCTCTTCCCGGCGAACGCATAGGATATATCGCAGTCAATCCGCATGCGACCGATTCCGACGAGTTGTATTTCGCAATCTGCGGCGCAGGCAGGTCTTTGGGCTACGTTTGTGCTCCGAGCACCTATCAGCGAGTCGTTGAAAAATGCGTCGACGCACTTCCCGACGTTGCCGCATACAAAAGAAACAGAGATTTGATTTTCGATGCGCTTACAAAAATAGGCTATGACTGCGTGCGCCCAGACGGTGCTTTTTACCTTATGGTCAAAGCACTCGAAGGCGATGCAAACGCATTTTCGGAGCGCGCGAAAAACTTCGGGCTTCTGCTCGTCCCGAGCGACGATTTCGGCGTAAACGGCTACGTGAGAATTGCCTATTGCGTCGACCACGACATGATTGCACGCTCAATATCCGTCTTTGAAAAATTGTTTGACAGTTACAAAAATCAAAACGAAAAAGACAATTTTTAATACAATCGAAAAGCGATTATAAAAACAAAAATATTTGCTAAAATCAATTTTATCAAAACAAAAACGGCACTTTAAGTGCCGTTTTTACAATTTTTATTGTTTTATTCTTTCAGTTTTGAAATTCAATCGATAAGCAATCAGAACGTTCCGCCCGCTTTGAGATACGCGCAAATAAGGTCTCTTGAGAACGTATTGTCTCCGAGCGAATCAATCACCGTCAGATGATGATAGTCGGACGTATAAGTGTCTGTGACGACGTAATACGTTTTCGTGGAGTTATATAACACACTGTCTTTGACTGTCTCGCCGTATGCACTGTATGCGATGTGATAGTCGCTGTTGCTTGAATTTATAAATTTGTTGTTGATTTGCGTTCCGTTGAGCGAGCAAAGCACGATTTTGTTGTCAAACGGAAGAAGCGTTTGCACCTGTCCGACAGTAACGTCGCCACTTGACAGAGAATACGGCTTTCTTGTTTTTATATATCCGCCGCCAAGCACGATATCGTATTTACTGCCCCAACGTTCAACGCCTTTCTGACAATAAAGTTCGACAACCTTATCCGCGATTTCGTCGCTTTGCACGGTTCTTGTCAACGTCGCAACGACTTCGTCAGGGTCTCCGATTTCATCCTTATATTTTTCAACGAGAGTTTCCACAATCGAATCGCTTGCACTTGCGGAATATACCGAATTGTATATTATGCTGTGACTGCCCGTCGTGTATTGTTGATTTGCAAAATTGAGACGCACGCTCGCGTGACTTATGCCCGTGTTGTAGCCGCCGCCCTGAATGTGGTACACACCGTAACTGTCCGAATACGAATATGCCTGATGTGTGTGCCCTTCAAACACGATGTCGACGTATCCGTTTGAAAGGGACGTGTCGTACCAGTCCATATTCGAACTTTGCGTTCCGCCGTCGTGCAAAGAATAGACGATATAATCGACGCCTTCCGCACGAAGTCTGTTCGCTTCTGCCTTGACGAGAGACGTAAGTTCACTGCCCACCTTGAAATACACGTCGCTGCACATACTCGAAGATATGGACGAATAGCAATCGCCGATTGCGCCGATAATGCCGACTTTTGCTTCTCCGACTTGAACGACGACGGATGCGTCGCAGTATTCGACGCGCGCGTTCGTGTCTCTGTCATAAACGTTTATCGCAAGGAAGGGGAATTCAGCAAGCTCTGCGTTTGATTTGATTTTGTCCGTCGACCAGTCAAATTCATGGTTGCCGAGAGTCATGGACGCGCAATCGATATAGTTGAGCCATTCGGTTGCAAGTTTGCCTTTGGTATTGTTGGACTCGGTGCTTCCCTGCCACATATCTCCCGACGAAAGCACTATGGTGTTTGAAGACGACTGATAATCTTTGAGATACGTCGTGAGTTCGTCAACGCCGGGTTGCGTGGACGAGTCGCAATACATGCCGTGCAAATCGTTGATTGCAAAAAGGTTGAAATTGACCACCACGCTTTCGCCGCAACTGTCGCAAACGTCGTCCTTGTTCGCGTCCGTATGATCGCAATTTGACGACATATCCGCGCCGCATTTATCGCACACGCCGTTGCCGTCCGCGTCGACGTGGTCGCACTTTTCATCCGCTTTCCCGTCGTATTTTTTGAGAACCGACGGGTCGGAGTCTGTGTAATTGCCCGAACCTATCGCTTTTACGGTTATGGTTTGTTTCGCTTCGAGTTGTATGCTTGTGTTTGTAGTCGTGCCGACGGTCGTGCCTATCGTGTACTCGTACATCGTCGC
>CALGEU010000250.1 GCA_937881285.1 uncultured Clostridia bacterium
TTTGAAAAACCGATGTCGATTTTTGCAACATGTTTAAGATAATCAACCGTGCACTCGGCGTACAGATCTGCATCAGAGCGCAATGTCGCACGCACGACTATCTGCGCACCAAACGGCGCGACGAGTGAGATGTTCGCCGACATGGTGTCGTCTGCCACAGCGAGCGTAACGTAATCTGTTACTGTCATGCCGCTCGCCCATTCGCAGCCCGGATCGGCAAACGAAATTGACCAGTCAAATGCGACGTCATCAACGTTTGCCGGCGTTACGGTTGCGGTCAGAGTCTTCGAAACCGTGCCGTCAGACTGAACAACTGCGTCACCGCTTGTCAGAGCGACTCCGTTCGATGCAACGTTGCGGATGACTGTCGGATCGACGACGTCGTTCTTCACAACGTCCGGCTTGAACCACTTCGAGACGTCCGTTCCGTACACTCCAAACCCGACTCCGAGCACGACGATAGCCGCAATCACCACGGTGAGCAGCGTTGCAAGAACGCCGCTCAAACGATTGATTTTTGTTTTGTAGTATGTATTTTTGTATGCCATGTTTTGCTCCTTGTTATTTCACAAACGGCGTGGTAGAGAAAAGTTTGTTCATCCAGTCATATGTAGTGTAAACGAGTTGAAACTCACTGCTCTTAACGAGTGACGGCAACATTTCAAGAGTTGCATCGTTACCATTGTCATCTTTGATACGCTCACCTGTTTCGGAATCAATCACATATCCTTCGTATCCGACGTACTCGATTGAGAAGTCGTAACTGGAATCTGGCGCATATTTTGACAAATCGATGAGTCCGTCTTCGTCAACGAGATTGTTGTCAAACGTTACTACCACGTCGCCGTTGTCGTCTTTGGAAAATCCGACGATAAGGTTGTAGGTTGCGAATTGCAAGCAAATGGCAGATCCGTCACTGTTTGCAAAGTACATGCCTATGAGTTGTTTATTTCCTTCAAGTGTTGCAAAATCTGAACCTGTTGCATCACTTCCGACTGCTGCGAAGAATGGGAAGAATAAGTTCTCGTTTCGATCCAAATCTTTGTATTCGCCGTAGAACTCCTTCCACACTTCCTTATCGGTATTTAGATAGAGATTTTTGCCTTCCGCGCCTTCCCAAAGTGCTATTCTATCGCCGACTTCGAGCGGAGTTGACTTCTTCACTTCCGGAACGTCAGGTGTGTCGGGCGTATCGGGTATGTCGGGCGTGTCCGGAGTATCCGGTGTATCAGGTTGAGAGATCGATGTGCCGGGCTTGAACCAGGCGTTCGTATCCTTACCATACTTTCCAAACCCGACGCCGAGAACAACAGAACCGGCTATTGTCACAGAGAGCAATGCACCAAGCACTCCGGACAAAATTTTGATTTTCTTTACGTCTTTTTTATCGTTATATCTTGCCATGTCGTGCTCCTTATGCTTTCACAAAAGGCGTGGTCGAGAAAAGTTTGTTCACGAAATCGTCGTCAGCCATAGCAAACCAACCACCTGCCATTATGTTTTTATCGCAAACATAATAATCGTCTGAAAGAAGAGCATTACTTGCGAGCACTATTCTGCCATTATCATCAATGCTATCATTTTGAAAACCTTCCGTAGGGACATTTTTTCCGTCTTCAACGTCATCGGGATCAATAAGATGAGCATACAAAATTGCGCCATCATATGCGTCTTGCAATGACATAATACCGATCATAATCTCGCCTTCTTTTGTCACTACGAGCAAAAGTGCAAACCTATCTGATCCATCGGGGAAATCAAAGTTTTCATCAACCTTTGTATCTTCGGGGATTTCAACATTGCAAAAGAGTCCGAGCAATAGATAATACGTATCGAATGAGCCGCCGTTCTCCATTATGTCTTCAACTTTAGAATCGATAGCAGCAACTGCTTCGTCGCTTGTGTTGATATAAAGCGGAAGTCCTTCGCCGTCTGCGGTGAACGAGATCTTGTCTCCGATAGCAATCGGCGTCGGCAGAACTTCATCAGGCTTCGTCGTGCCAGGCTTGAACCAGTCGTTCGTATCCTTGCCGTACTTTCCGAAGCCGACTCCGAGAACTACGGATGCCGCGACTATAAGCGCGAGCAGAACGGATATACACGCGCTGAGAATGTCAATCGTGCGCTTGTTTTTTTGCTGCACAGTCATTTTTTTTGACTTCATTTTTTCTTACTCCTTCCTGCTCGAGTTTTTTGAGCAGCATTTTTATTTGGTGTTTTTCGTTTTTGCGGTTGCCGTTTCTTCGGCGGTGCTTTCAGCGATCTGATAGCTATATATGATGGTGCTATCTTAATCACGGCTATGACAATGAGAACAACCAACACAACGCATATGATGACAATTACCGCCGTGATAAGAGCCGTTTTATTGTCATCGAACCACATCTTAATGCGCTCACCGAGTTCTTTCCACCATTGCGCGCGATCATATTGCATCGGCGGTTCTGAGTCTGCGGCGGCGTCAATAGGATTTGAACAAACCGCGAACGTATGATAGACGTCACCTTTTTTACATGTGATCGATGAGATATTCATATCGAGATACACGGTCTGAATAGCAGCATAGTTGTACTCATTGCCGTAGACGTTATCGTTTGCATCTTCCGCAATCATCGTAGTGCTCAAATATGAACTCTGGGCAAAACGGAACAGATAAACAGTCTCTGTGTCGCTCTTTGCTTTTTCGACGACGTCGTCGTAAACGGTCTCATCTATGAGATACTTTTTGCAAAATGCGGATTTTTCGAGTATCAGGTCTTCTTTATCGATGGGAACAATCGCCGGGATGTCTTCATATCTTTCGCATTTGTAATCTGCAAACAAATCGAGCCAGTCGAGAATGTCATACCAGTGATGTTTTCTTACGTAGTTTTCAAGAGTATAGGTTTCATCTGCACAGATCTCGACGTTTATCAATTTGTCGTAATAATCGTCATCCGATTTGTAGAACAGATCTCTTGATATACCGTCTTTGATGTCGAGCGTGCCGTTAGAGTAACTCTTGTTATAGTTGTAAATGTATTCGAGTATACGTTCGCCTGAAAGTGTAAAGTCTTTAGCAAATGGAACGCTGCCGTCGTCGGTTTCATTTCCCGTGTAAAATAGGAATGCAAACGGCGCATTGTACTCGGAATAATTGCCATAGATATCGAAGTAATTCATTGCTCGAAGCATCGTTGCCAAATAATCTTTTGAAAATCCTGAAGAAGTTGACCAAAGGCTCAACTCGAAATCCTGATTATAAATAGACATGAGCAAATAGTTGTACATCTCAACGCTGCATCCGCCGTAGTTATCTTTGCCGACATATGCCAACAACTCGTCGTAAATTTCTTTAACCGATGTCACGTAAATAGGCATAGTCTGATACGCATAATAACTTGTTGCTATCTTCCATATTCCGCCGTAATGTTCGATGAGTTCGTTCGGAAATGAAAAATAAACGCTGTCGAGTTGTTCTTTTGAGCCAAACGAGTTGCTTGTCTCTGTTGAATTGCCTTCGGGTCTGAAGAACGTGTGCTTGAGTGCAATCTCAAGCACGTCGTATGAGTCGGCGGTGCACTCGAATGTGTTGACGTCTTTATCGTCACCAAAGCCTTTCATAAAGCCTGTGCAGTCATATCTCTTGCCGATTTTTGTCGCGGTGGCGAGTGTGTCGCCGTAGGCGAATAGTTCAACGTCAGCGATGTAGTAGCGACGCGTGCCGCCGTTGTTCGCAGCATATTTACGTGCTGTATCGAGAATGACGTTGCTCGGATCTATGATGCGGAATTTGTAGAACAATCCGTCCGCGCTGGCGGAGCAGAATTTCATGTCGAAACGCTGATAAGACGATGCGTCACCGTTCTCGTCGAAAGCAACTGCGACGTTTGCCTTGTTGCTCGCGCTCGATCGAGATATGTCTTTGCGTGCCGGGTTATAAACGTAGATGTAAAGCCCGTACTGACTCCAGTTTTTGGAATAGCCGTACTCGAGAAAACTGTAGATCTCGTAAACGCCATTGTCGTCAGCCGGGTAGTCTTTTATGTTGAAACCTTCGGAACCGTTCAGATCATCCATGACGTCTGTCGCGTCATACGCGACGTTGCCTGCGTCGGCGGCAAATGCAACATCTGCCGCCGGAACAAACAACGCAATCATAAC
>CALGEU010000251.1 GCA_937881285.1 uncultured Clostridia bacterium
GACATTCTCGAAGAAAAAGGCTTTTTGAAATAAGGAGAACACGCAATGGAAAAACAATATGACATTTTGGCAACTTTGTTTATTAATGACGAAGAAGACGGCGGACTTATCGATAAAGTTCAAGACGTTTTCACAACCGACGTTTACCCGACGGAAGAAGTTTTGGACAAGCTCGCGGATAGTATCTTTGAAGACTTGAAAAACGAGTGTTTGCTCAATACAAAGGCAGTTGATATTGATATTTACTATCGCCTTGACCTTGTATATTTGCAAGACGACTACACGGACGACGAAGACGACGACGAGTAAAACATTTTGAGTGAAAAGTGCGGAGCGATTTATGAAAGATTGGATATATACAAGTGAGCAAGTGAAAGCAATTAAAAATGGCGATATAGATTCACGTAACAAATTTTATTTCGATAACTACGAACGCATTAAGATTTTAGCAAAATCTTTTTTGTCGCGTGGGCGTGCTTTTTCAAGGTCAATTTTGTGTAGCCTTGATGACTTGTTACAACAAGTTTATCTTGATTTGCTTTTCTTTTGTTTTGACACTCCGCAAACTATCACTTTTTCACTTAAACGTCGTTGTTTTTATTTGTGTTGTTATGGCGGACTTTCATATTTTATCGAAAATCGTCGTAATCCTTGTGATTATGAAAGATTTATCGGTAATTGTTTTAGCCTTGAAAGCAAGTTAGAAACTGATAGACCATTTATAGATAAACTTTGTTTTTCTCCGTCTCTCGACGAAGAATTGAGAAAACAAGAAAACTATTTATCTGACTATTCAAAAACGATTCGTGAAATCTTTGAAAAGTATTTGGCTAAACGTCAAACGGATTTTCTTATGTTGTGGTGCGAAGGATATAGCGATGTCGAAGCTTGTCGAAAAATCGGCACAACAGTTTATAACGTTCACAAATCGAAAGCTTTTGATAGGTTGCGTATTCATTATATCGACGTTGTCGATACTCTTTGCTCGGTTGGTTGTGATGTCGCTTTTAACTATGTATGTAGAGTTCCCGCTTTGCTTGAACAATCTAAACAGAAGTTGACTTCAACGCCTGAAAAACGAGCAAAGGAAGCTGAAAGAATGAGACTTTATAGAGCGAAGAAGAAAGAACAGAAAATACAAACAGCTTAAACAATAGGAGTAGTTATGGGAATTAAATTTGGAGCGTGGCTTGATATTTGGTACGAGTACAAAGCGCAAAGGGTCAAGCCGTCAA